>JAITBE010000228.1 GCA_031283755.1 Spirochaetaceae bacterium | reverse complement strand
GGGCCACGACCGTCTAGCCCCCACCGGGGAATTGCCGCTCCCCCGCGGGACTCCGCCGGTAAGGCGCAAAAAGCCGCCCCGGCGGGCCGTCATCTCGGGACATCGCGGTGTAACACCACTCCCCCCCCGGCGTCTTCCTCCCCGCGTAAGCCGGGGCGGCAGTTTGCTTTTCCCGCTCATGCCCGCAGGGGAGCGGCAATTACCCGGCGGGGGCGCACGGCGTGATACACGTAGACAAGGGCCACGACCGTCTAGCCCCCACCGGGGAATTGCCGCTCCCCCGCGGGACTCCGCCGGTAAGGCGCAAAATGCCGCCCCGGCGGGCCGTCTATGCAGGCAGGTTTATTTTGAGCATACTATCCCCATGAAACTGGTTGTACTCGGTTCAGGCACCTCCCATGGGATACCGGTGGTGGGTTGTGACTGTCCGGTGTGCCGTTCCGGGGACCCCCGGGATCAACGGATGCGGGCGTCCCTTTATATCGAAGGCGCCGGGGGAGAGCGGGCGGTGATTGATACGGGGCCGGAATTCCGGCTTCAGGCGATCCGGGCGGGGATAAACAAGCTGGACGCCCTCTTCCTTACCCACTCCCATGCGGACCATATCCACGGGCTGGACGACCTGCGCCCCCTGTGCTATGAAAGGCCCATTCCGGTTTACGGGAACCGCCAAACCCTGACGGAATTACGGCGGCGGTTCTCCTATGTGTTTAAACGAACGCAGCAAGGGGGAGGAAAACCCCGGATCATTCTTAAGGCTGTCCGGGACCAGGTCCGGATAGGGGGCCTTACCTTTATCCCGGTGCCAATCAAACATGGGCGTCTGGACATTTTGGGCTGGAAAATAACCCAGGAGGGAAAAGAAGAAGCCCCGGCGGTCTACCTTACCGATGTCAGCCATATCCCCCGGAGTTCCCTGGACCTTATCCGTAATCCGGCGGCCCTGTTTATCGGGGGCCTCAGGGCCCGGCCCCACGAAACCCATTTTACCTTTAGCCAAGCCCTGATCGCGGCCCGGAACCTGGGGGCAAAGCAGACCTGCCTTACCCATATCTGCCACGAACATTCCCACCAGGCTATTGAGGAATATTGCCGGGCCTTTCAAAAACAACCCGGCGGGACCATGGGACCGGCCTATGACGGTCTGGAACTGACGCTTTAGGAAACCGGTGAAAACCCCGGTTGGTTTTGGGGAACCAAGCCTTTTAAACTTTTTTGGTGATAAAATCGCTTTTAAGGCACCGGGTACAGATCTTAAGGGTGACGGTAGTCCCCTGAATTTCGGTCTTGACCTTTTTCAGATTAGGCTTCCAGGTGCGGCGGGTATGGTTCTTTGCGTGGCTCACTGAATTGCCGGTGATCGTGTGTTTTCCGCATATATCACAGGTCCGGGACATAACAAACCTTCCTTAATAATATAAACTGCTTCGGTGGCCCGGTTGGCTGCCGCGGACTAAGGTCCGTTTCACACCGCCGTTTCCCGCCGGCCGCAAAATTGCGGTTTTACGGAAAGTCCGCCGCGTCATGGGGAAAATGAACCCTCACCTTCCCGCCTTGAACAGGCCCTTGAGCTTCCTGGGTATGAAACCCCATCCGCTTAAAACCATATCAAAAATAAAAAATAAGATCAAGCGGCCGTCCGCAATTACTGATCCAGGACACGGATAATTCCGGCGGAACGGCGCATTTCTCTGGCGATTTGCAGGGGGCTTTTACCGTTTTGGTTCCTGATATTTCTATCAGCCCCCAGTTCAAGCAAAAATCTGATGGTTTCCTCGCCGGCGCCTTCATACCGAACCGCGTGGTGCAGGATGGTATCGCCGTTGGAGTCCCAGGTGCGAATGGCCGCCCCGCCGAAAAGGGCGTTCATCGCGGGTTTCCCCTTAGCCAGGGCTATCAGCGCCGGACTTTGCCCGTCCCTGGCAAAGGCAAAGACATCCGAACCATTATCAACCAAAAACCGCGCCGTATCCCAGGCAGCCATATCCACGGCCAGCCTTAGGGGGGTACGGCCCTGGGCGTCAAGGGAGGCGGCCTTTCCGCCTCGTTCCATGATGAGCCCCAGCATGGACAGGGGAACGCCCTGCTGAACGGCAATATGCAGGGGAGATTGTCCGAGGTCATCGGTAGACTGAATCCAGTATGTGGTGAGCAGGGCCCACACAATGTGGGGAGAATTGGTTTTGGTCAGGGCGATTTCAAAGGAGCTTTTCCCCTCGATATTTTTTGCGTGGATATCGGCGCCCCGGCCTAAAATCAGGGTAACCAGATCAAACCGCTCCATGGCAATGGCGATATGAAGGGGCGTATTCCCCCGGATATCACGAACCAGGGGATCCGCGCCGGCATCCGCGAGGTACGACACCATCCCGGTTAACCCCGCCCGGAAGGCTTCCATAATGGGGGTATTACCCTCGCTATCCCGTATTTCCAGATCGGCGCCGTTTTCGATCAACAGCTTTTCAAACCCGGACATTCCCAGCCGTACCGCGTCATGGAGGGGCGTTTTTCTATTTATGGCATTGGGGGTATTTATATCCGCGCCGGCCTTGATCAGGGCCTCCGCCCCGGCCAGGGCATTCCAGCGAATCGCCGTATGAAGGGGGGTATTTCCCAGGTTGTCCCGGACGGAAATGGAGGCCCCCGCCAGGATCAGGGTTTGAACCGTGGAAAGGGCGTTGATCTTAATCGCCTCAAAAATGGGGGATTCCCCGGCATTATTTTGGGCATTAATGGCCGCCCCTTTCTTGATAATGGCCGGAATATGGGCGTCCTGCCGCCACTGGGCCGCATAATGGAGTATGGTATTCCCCAATCCGTCCCGAATATTTATGACCGCGGGGGTCAAAGCCCATTCCCGGAAGCCTCCGGAAGCGTTAAATATCAGGTAGAGGGGGGTCTCGCCCAGGACATTGGTAACAAAAAGGTCCGGCATATGGGGGGAAGATAAAAAGGTTGTTCCGCTTTCCTTTACGTTTTGCCGTATCGCCAAATGGAGGCTGGTATCCCCTACCTTGTTGCGGGCGTTGATCCAAGCCCCTTTTTCCAGAATAAGGTTCACCACTCCGGCATCCCCATGGTTCCGGACGGCTTTATGCAAAATGGTATCGCCGTTGCGGTCATACAAAAAAACGGTTCCCGGGGTAATCAAAGCCTGCAAAGTTGGGCTATGATCCAGCATCGCCCGGTCAAAGGGGGTTACCCCCTCATTATCCACCGCGAAAATATCCGAATTATAGGACAGCAGCGGGGCAATATGGGTAACCCTGTTTTCCTCGACCGCAAGGTACAGCGGGGTCTTGCCGTCAATATTACGGATCGATACATCCGCCCCGCCGGAAAGGAGGCGCAAAATAATATCCGCATCCCGGTGGAGGGTGATCATCATGTGAAGGGGCGTATCGCCATGCTCATTTTTTATATTCGGATTGGCCTGGTTGTCGAGGAGGAAATTCAGCACCTCCCGGTGCCAGTTTTCAGAAACGGTCAAGTGCATGGCGGTATTACCTATGGCGTCCTGGGCATTTATATCCGCCCTGCCGGCAATAAGCTGCCGCATAATGTTAAGGTTACCCCGCTTAACCGCTTCGTGAAAGGGAGTGGCGCCGGAGGCATTCCGGATATCGACATTCGCCCTTTTCTCCAGCAAATATTGGACCAGCCCTTCGTAATTACCCGCCGCGGCAAAATGGAGGACCCCGTTTCCGTCAAGACTGAGGGTGTTATAATTGGAGTTTTGAACCGCCGGGGTTAAATAACTAAAAAGGGGATTTTCCGAATCCGCCCCCACAAGGATAAGCTGCTCCGCGGTTTTCATGGCATTAACACTTTCAGGCCGGTTCAGGGCAAGATCCAGGGCGGTTTTTCCCTCATTATCCCGTTTGTTGACGGATTTCCTTTCATCCGTCTCCGCGATGCTCTTGATGGTCTGGTATCTTTCTTCCTCGGCGGCAATATGCAGGATCGTCCGTCCGGCGGCATTGGTGGAACTTACCGTCCGGGGGTTGAGGAGGGCGGAAAAATAATTACCCCCCCGGAGCAGAGCGCTTCGGGCCAGAGCTGAATTATTTTCATGGATATCCGCGCCGGCATCAACGAGCAGTTTGACAATCCGGATATTAGCTTCCCGATCCTGCTGAATTTTTTCCAGGTTTTTAAGGGCTTTTCGCTGGGAAAACTTCGAGAGTGTTTCATCTTTTAAGATAAGCCGCTGTTCGGCTTCCAGGGCATTGAATTGGTTTACATTTTCCCAGGTGATCCGGAGGGGAGTCCGGCCGTCAGCATCCTTACGGTTTATATCCGCTCCCAGATCGATGATAAATTTCACCAGGCTGTCGTCTAGCAAATCAACCGCCATGTGAATCGGCGCCCTGCCTTGACCCTGGCGATCCTCATCGGGAGAATTAACATTGAGCATTCCCTGGAGAAATTCCTGGGCTTTTTCCCGGTTATCCAGGGAAAGGTCCTTCCAAACAGGCTGACTATAGCATCCCGAAAAAACCAGCAAAGAAACAGTAATAAGGAGAAAAAGAGATCCTAAACGCATGGCACTTCCCCTTGAGTCAATTTCAATTCGGCTGATCTTGAAACTGGCTTTAAAAAAACCGTTAAGCCCCTATTAAACCAGGGCGTTTTTAAATCAGAGGCTGCTTGGGGATGTCCGGGAAGTTGACTGCCGCCCGGATATCTGCGGACCCGCGGTCCGGCGCATTTACGCCTGTTTTGCTGAAACGGCACAAATACTGCTTAAAAAAACTATCCTGAGGGAATTTTCCACCTTTCTGGACCACCCCTTTCAAAATAGCAAATTACAAAATAACCTTTTCTATTATATATTAAAAAAGGGAATTTGTTAAGAGCATATCCTGCTTTTTGACGGTTTTTTTGAGAGAAAACACCCCCGAATGAGCCTCCGCAGGGCAAGCCCTAAACTTGACCCATAGAAATACACTATACTCATTCTTCAAAACTAAGACACAAATGAAAAAATTTAACCACGGAAGACCCGGAATTTCACGGAAAAAAGTATATGCGCTATTTTTTCTCTTGTTCTTTCCGTGTAATTCTGTGAAATTCCGTTGTTTTTTTCTTAAAACAGGTAATGACACCTGAATTGTGGTCAAGTTTAGGGCAAGCCCTGCGGTATCTTAGGCTGCGTTACTTTGAACGGAGGCTCGTTCGATAGGAAGTTTATAGTACCCTCCCCCGCGTAAGCGGGCTCTTGGGTTTAATACCAAATTTTTGTGGGTATTGCATCATTTGAGCCGGAACAAGCTTCGCGGTATTAAACCAGACTTTCGAATGAAGAACCCAGGAGCAAGCTCCGGGGTATGAACCC
>JAITBE010000225.1 GCA_031283755.1 Spirochaetaceae bacterium | reverse complement strand
GCGGCGGTGGTGGCGGCGGTGGTGGCGGCCAGGGCACAAGCATCACCCTGACCAACATTCCTGACTATATAGCTGATATGAGCGATAAGGTGATGGTATGTCTTGCATCAGGGTACGATACGTATGTTGAGGTGGGCGGCCTCGGTACTATTACAAGTGGGTCCGTTACCGTTGAGTTGTATACGATAGATTATAGAGGCTCAGACGACCCGGAGGACATGCTTGGGACCTCCTGGACCAACGACGGCCGTAGTTACCTGATAATGTATTATTGGGGGCCGAACTACCGATTCGACGCCACCAACTCCTTGCTTGTACCCTTGACCGGCAATCCTATAGAGATAGATGCATCCAATTTTGTGATTGATGGACCAGACGGGCCTGCCACCGGCCACATTAAGGGTGGGCTCTCGATCGGTATCCCCACGGACATTACCGTTACCGGGATATACATGGAGGCATTCGAGGAAGGACCGAATGGTGAGGATACTTATCTAATAAACCTGGACCCATCGAAAATTTCAGGAGGATACCTAAACGAAGAATTCGACATTCCCCTGTATGCAAACAGAGTCTTGTCCGGTGCTGTGTCCCTCAGAGTCTTATTTTACTTTTCTGATGAAACAGAATGGGTACTAATATTTAACAGCACTGAAACGGGGTTGATTAATCTCTCAAACACCGGTACCACAACTGTCAGCAGTACCATTACAGACAGCATTCCTCAGACCAAAATTGTAACGGGGTACGGAACTATCGACATCAGCAGTATACCGGGGAGTACTAATAAATTCGTGCAGATCTATACCGCCAATTGGAATTATGAGACACGAGGGGACGCCCCCTGGACGTTCAGGGTACCTATAGACGTTACAACCGCAAACATTCGGGTATACACCTTCGGCCTTGACGATAAACTGTATAACAAAGCCAATGTGATGACCTGGAACGACGAACCAACATTCAATCTGGGAACGATTACCCTGACTACGAGTGATTTATTTCCAACGTCGCCATAAACGTTTCATTTTTCCGGAGATGGATTTAACCCCATCCCAAAGGGCTGCCCGCAGTACCGGGCAGCCCTCTTTTTTACCACGTCAACTCCCGCATCCGGTTCTAGCGATTCACGGTGTCCCCCGTAGCGCCGTCAACTCCGGCTTCTGTGGGGCAGCACCCCCCGCCCCTGGTCTCTTACCCGCTCAAGCCCGCCCTCGGCGGACCGAACTTGATCGCGGCTCAAATTTATGATTATATATGAATGTTTTCAAAGTATCGTGGAAATCCCCGCCATGCGGGTATAGGAGTACCAATGATAAAAATAGCGACCATTGCGGGTTCCGACGCCTCGGGAGGCGCCGGGCTTGAAGCGGATTTAAAAACCTTTGAGGAATACGGCCTGTACGGTATGGCGGCGGTTACGGTGATCGCCGCCATGGACAGTGAAAATAATTGGGCCCATAGGGTGTTCCCCCTGGAAGAAGCGGCCCTGCGGGCCCAGTTGGACACCATTTTTAAGGGAGTGGGGGTTGCCGCGGCAAAATCCGGTATGCTCGGGACGTTTTACGCGGTGGAATTAACCCGGGAATATATCGAGACCTACGGTGTAAAGAATTATGTCCTCGATCCGGTGATGGTCTGTAAAGGGGCCGGGGAAGCCCTCAACCCGGAGTTAAATCAGGTCCTGGAGAAAAAATTACTGCCCCTGGCGGCGGTGGTAACCCCCAATCTGTTTGAGGCGGCCCAGCTTTCGGGCTTAAAGGAAATTTCCACCCCGGAACAGATGAAGGCGGCGGCCCGGATCATCGCGGACAAGGGGGCCCGGACCGTGTTTATCAAGGGCGGCGCAAAACTCCCGGGGACCGCCACGGCGCTGGATGTTTTCTTTGACGGGAAGAATTTTAAGGTCCTGGAAGACACCCTGATAAAAACCGCCTGGACCCACGGAGCGGGATGTACCACCGCCGCGGCCATTGCCGCGGGTTTGGCCCGGGGGCTTTCGGTATACGATGCCATATCCCTAGCGTAGGGGTTTATCACCGGCAGCCTCAAGGCCGGCTTTGCCCTTAACCAATGGGTCGGTCCCGGAAACCCCAGCGCCTGGCGAGCGGCCTTTAATTAGGGGCCGCGGCCCGCTCGGGGCAGGGCTTTAGGGGCTTTTCCAAGCCGCAATTTTGGGAAAGCCCCTAATTTTTCCAATTTTTTATCAAAACTTCCCTGGCTTGCCCCCTGCCTGAGGCATCGGAATTGATCATGCGTTTTGTTTGCAGGGGGATGATCTCGCCCCAGGGATGGTATAGTTTGCGGATAAATTCCGTGTCGGCGTTACTTAATAAACATTTGGCTCCCCGTTCCGTTAAGGCCAAAAAGCAGTCCCTGAGCCGCAGTTGTTCATCTTCCCCGAATCCCGGCGACTGGTATCCGGTAAAATTGAGCTTATTCGGGCTATGATAGGGGGGATCAAGATACACCAAAGCCGTATCCCCGGCGTTTTGCAGGGCGGCGGCAAAATCCCCCTGTAGGATGGTAATAGCATTGGTTTGCAGATAATGACTGATGGCCCGCAGCAGGGTTTCTTCACAGATCCGGGGGTTTTTATATCTTCCCCGGGGAACATTAAACAAGCCCCGGGCGTTTACCCGGTACAAACCGTTAAAACAGGTCTTGTTGAGAAAAATCAGACGCCCCGCCTTTTCCACCTCCGGTAAACGGGCAAACTCAGGACCGTTTCGATCCAAATCTCTGATTTGATAAAAATATTCCGGGGTATTATTTTTTTCATGCTCCTTTAAAAGGGCAATCAAGGCCTCTACATCATCTTTTATAATCCGGTAAGTTGTCATAAGTTGGGTATTAAAGTCATTTATGACCCCCCGGGGAGGCTGTAAGGCAAAAAACACCGCCCCGGCCCCTACAAAGGGTTCATAATAGGTATAATCCTTGATATTAAGGGGAAGATTTTTTATTATTTCGGCCAGCAGCTGCCTTTTTCCGCCGGCCCACTTGAGATAGGGCTTAAGGCCAGGGGGGGCTTGTCGCATAAACCCTTAATCCTACCCCTTGCCGGTTTTTTTGTCTCCGCCGGTCTTGGAATTTTCTTCCTGCTTCACCTTTTTTCCCGCTATCTGCAATACCGCCACCGCGATAATAAAGACCAGCCCCAGGAGATCGCTCTTCAGCCCGGGTTCGATCAGGAGAAGTCCCCCCACAATGGCGATAATCCGCTCGGGGACATTGACCTTCCGCAGCATATACCCCTCAAGGCCCACCGCAAGGCCCAACATACCGAAACAGGAGGTACATACAATCCGGATAACCTCCAGGGGAGTGGTGTCGATAAAAAGCATGGAGGGGCTGAACACAAAAATATAGGGGATGATAAAGGCGGTAATGGCGAGCCTGGTGGCGGTAACCCCGGTTTTGATGGGGTTCGCCTTGGCGATGGCCGCCCCCGCATAGGCCGCCAGGGCCACCGGCGGGGTAATATCCGCCACGATCCCGAAATAAAACACGAACATATGGGCGGCCAGCACCGGGACCCCCATACGGATCACGATGGGGGCGGTGATGGTGGCCATGATCACGTAATTGGCCGTGGTGGGGATCCCCATGCCCAGGATAAGGCAGGCGATCATGGTGAGGACCAGGGCGAGGAAGAGGCTGTTATTGGCCACCGTGAGGAGCAGGG
>JAITBE010000209.1 GCA_031283755.1 Spirochaetaceae bacterium | reverse complement strand
ATAAGGGATGATGAACTTAACGCTTCTTGTACCGCATTGGCTATGGGCATGATATTCCTCCACTAAGAAATTAAGCATGAATAATGAGGGATGAATGGGCCTTCATTATTCAAATTATTTATAATGAAAAATGAATCATGAACAGTGAAAAACGAAGGAGACGCCGAATTTTTTTCCCTTACTATTCATTTTTTCCTATTCATTCCCCACTTTTTCCTATACCAAGGTCCGGGCAATCCGAACAATATCGGCGAAGATCCCCCCGGCAGTTACCTGGGCCCCCGCACCGGGGCCTTTTATCACCATGGGAAGGGTCGTATACCTATCCGTGGTGATCACCACAATATTGTCCGAATCGACCAGGGAACGGAAGGGGCTGCCTTCGGGCTCGGCCCTGAGGGAAAGCCGGGCTGAACCTTCTTCGATATTGGCCACATACCGCAGGACTTTATTTTCGGCAGCCGCTTCGGCCCGGCGCTGCTCAAAGAGCCCGTCGGCCTTTTCCAGTTCCGCAAAAAAATCTTCTACCCCGGAGGCTTTAAAACACGCCGGGGGCAGGATTGGTTCGATGGAAACCGCGGAAAATTCCAGGGACATATCACATTCCCGGGCCAGGATCAGGGCTTTCCGGGCGGCATCCATGGCATTAAGATCATCCCGGGGATCCGGTTCGGTATAGCCCTTGGCCTTTGCTTCCCGGACCAAAGCGGAAAAGGGTTTAGACCCGTCAAAATTATTGAAGATAAAACTCAAGGTACCCGACAGAACCGCTTCGATGCGCCTGACCTTGTCCCCGGAGACCGCCAGATCCCGCAGGGTCGAAATAACCGGAAGGCCCGCGCAGACCGTGGTCTCGTACAAATAGGGAATGCCCCGATCCCGGGAATATCCGGTGAGAAGCTTATAATAATCCAGGGCGCCGGAAACCCCCCGCTTGTTGGGGGTGATGACAGGAATTGATGACCGAAGGATCTCCGCATGCCGGGAAGCAATTTCATCACTGGCGGTACAATCACAAAAGGCCGTGTTGGGCAGGTTAAATGCCTTCATCTTTTCCAAAAAGAAGGATAAATCAAAAACTTCAGCCCTTTCCAGGAGGGTTTTGGCGTTTCCCGGATCGATCCCATCGGCATTAAAGAGCATCGTCCGGGAATTGGCAATCCCCACCAGGTTGATACGGATTTGATGTTCATCGGCGAGAATTTCCCGGTGGACCGCGATTTGTTCCGCCAGGGTTCCTCCGATAAGCCCGGTCCCCATGAGAAAAAGGTTCACCGAGCGGACCCCGGAAAGGAAAAAAGCCTCGTGAATGGCATTGAGGGCCTTGGCTTCATCCTGCCGGGATACCACCGTCGAAATATTAAGCTCCGATGAACCTTGGGCAATAGCGATAACATTCACCCCGTTTCTTCCCAGGGCATGAAAAATCTTTCCGGAAATCCCCGAAGTATTTTTCATTCGGGAACCTACCACCGCAATTATGGAAAGATCCTGTTCCACCACCGGCGGTTCAATAATCATGGAGGATATTTCCCAGGTAAGCTCATCTTTTATGGCCGCCGAAGCGGCCTTTCCGTCCTGGGGCAATACCGCAAAGCAGATGGAATATTCACTGGACCCTTGAGAGATGAGGATAATATTTATCTTCCGTTTTGCCAGGGCCCCAAAAAGACGGGAAGAAAACCCGGCAACCCCCGCCATGCCGGAACCTTGCACCCTGATCAGGGCCACGTTTCCGATGGAACTGATCCCCCGGATGGGAAAAGGGCTTGGATCCACTTCGTCCCGGATGATCGTTCCGATTCCGGCGGGATTAAAGGTGTTTCGAATTCTGATGGGAATCCCCTTTTCCAGGGCCGGCCGTATGGTGGGAGGATGCAGAACCTTAGCGCCAAAATGGGAAAGCTCCATGGCTTCCACATAGGATATCTCTTCAATGGTAAAGGCGTTTTTTACCATCCGGGGATCCGCGGTAAGAATACCATCCACATCGGTCCATATTTCCACCATATCGGCATCTATAGCGGCGCCAAAAATGGCCGCGGACAGGTCCGAACCGCCCCGTCCCAGGGTAGTAGTATTTCCCTCGGCGCTGCTCCCGATAAAACCGGTGGCTATTTGCAGTGCGGGCTTTTTTGCCAAGGCTGATTTGATATTAAAAAAACTTTCTCCCAAAAGAAACCGGGCGGACCCGTATTGTTCATCGGTGGTTATGAGGGTTCGGGTATCAAGGTAATCGGAAGGAATTCCCGAAACAGTACATATCCGGGCGATCAAAGGCGCCGAAAGCCGTTCGCCAAAGCTCATGATCGTATCAAGGATCCGGGATGAAAGTTCCCTGAGGATCATCACTCCATCCAGAATACGGTTCAAATTGGCAAAACAGGTATTGGTATAGTTGTCCGCCTCCTCACATACATCACCTTTAAGGAAAAAAGCGCTCATATCCAGGTGCCGTTTCCGCATGGTTTCTATTGCGGCGATATAGGTATTATCCCCCCGGGATGCTTTTTCGGCAATTTTGATTAACTCATTGGTTATACCGGAAAAAGCGGAAACCACTACCACCCGGACTTTGCCGGAATGTTCCTTATCCTTTAAAATCTCAATAAGTTTACCTATCGCATCAGGGGAACCAACCGAGGTGCCTCCGAATTTTAAAACGAGCATATAATCTCCCTTTGGGAACGATAATGTTCAGGAATATGATTGTTTCCTGAAGGCCGGGACTTTTTTGAACTTGGTTTTTTAAAAAGTTCGCTTACCCCTCCCCATAGTTGACATCAATTATCAATTTTTATATAGTATTTTTAGTTATTTTGTCTCCTTCGTCTAGTGGTTAGGACATCGGGTTTTCATCCCGACAACAGGGGTTCGACTCCCCTAGGAGATGATAGGCTAATTCTTTGTAACATAAGGAATTACATTACCACGGTAAAAACCGGTATAAATTTTTGTCTGTTAATTATTAGTCAAAAGGTTCGTAAAATACCCTAAAACAACAGCGGCTTTCCTTTCGGAAAACCGCTGTTTTGGGGAGTGGAGGATTTGAACCTTCGAAGGCCTGAGCCAACAGATTTACAGGGCCGTTCCTACCCGCCTATTGGTGATTACTGAAGCATATTTGGACATATTGAGCGTTACCGGAGGCTACCGGTTTTTGTGTCAGTTATACCAGTACCTGA
>JAITBE010000051.1 GCA_031283755.1 Spirochaetaceae bacterium | reverse complement strand
AGAACTTCCATGACCCGGTGGCGGAGGGTTTTTAAGACCTTAACCGAAAGATCCTTAAAAATAAAATGATCCCCTTCCCGGGGCGCCCCTTCCAGGTTTTCAATTACCCAGCCGCCCACAGTAAGGGCTCCGGGTTTCTCTTCCCCTTCGTCCAGGGAAAAAAAATCAAAAAACTCCTTTAACCCCGTATTGCCAAGAATTTTATATCCCCCCCCTTCTAGGGGAATAATATTGGTAACCACCTTTTCATGTTCATCCCAGATTTCGCCGACTAATTCTTCCATAATATCTTCTATGGTGATAATCCCCATGGTTCCACCGAATTCATCTACCAGAACCGCCAGGTGGGATTTTTTTTCCTGGAGGGTTTTGAGGAGACCTGCTATTTTCATGGATTTGGTGATAAATACCGCGGGTTTAACAATCTGTTCCAGGGGACGCTTCTGGTTAAGCACCTGATAGAGAAAATCCTTTAACAAAATAACCCCGATAATATTATCAATGGATTCCTTAAAAACCGGCAGCCGGGAAAATCCCGTATCAAAAAATTTCTGTTTAATGGTTTCTGTAGAATCCGCGAGGGATACCGCGGCCATATCCACCCGGGGGGTATAAATATCATTGGCGGTAAGATCGTCAAACTCAATGGCTTGGCGGATCATGTCTTCTTCTCCCTTATTAATCCCCCCCTCCTGGCGGACTTCCTCCACAAAGGTGAGGAGTTCCGCCTCGGTTACCGAATGATCCGAACGGATCCTGAAAATTTTGAGAATAAATTGTTTCCAATGGGTAATAAGCCGGTTTAAGGGCAAAAAAATAATCAACAGACCCTTTAACAGGGGGGCGAAAGCCATGGCAATTTGCTCGGGGTTTTCTTTCGCCAGGGTTTTGGGGGAAATTTCACCGAAGAGGAGGACCAAGACGGTCATCACTAGGGTCGCCAGACTGACCCCGGGATTACCGAAAAACCCGACAAACAAAACCGTGGCTAAGGCGGAGGAACTGATATTGACGATATTATTTCCGATAAGCACCGTAGACAAAAGCTGGTCATAATTTTCCGACAGCGAAAGGACCAGAATCGCCCGTTTATTCCCTCGGGCCGCCAGATTTTTTATTTTTATCCGGTTTAACGATGAAAAGGCGGTCTCACTGGCTGAAAAAAAAGCGGAACCCATGAGCAATACGCCAAGGGAAATAATAATACCAATACTAAAAGAATCCATTTGTTTTTTATATTTTTATACATTTTTAACCTCCCTGTAAATATCCTGCCGGGAGTAAAGATTCTGCCGGGTTGACAGGATCTTTCTCCTCCCCTATATCTATAGGTATGAAAGAAACCCATCGTATACCCCTTCGCTCGGAGGTGGACCGGCAAGACACCTGGGACCTTTCCTCGCTTTATTCCCAAGATGCGGATTGGAAACAGGGTCTGGAGGAATATGAAAAAATGGCCGAAAGGATCCCCGCCTTCCAGGGAACCCTGGGCACATCCGCGGAAAGCCTGGCAGCTTACCTGGACTTTGTCCGGGACTTCAATATCCTGGAGGAACGCCTGGGGGTCTACGCGGAACTCCGGCAGACCGAGGATGAGGGGGATGCCGCCGCCCGGACCATGACGGGGCGGTTCATGATGGCTGCGGCCAAGGCCCAGGCCGCGGGGGCTTGGGCGGTTCCGGAAATTCAGGCTATCCCCGATAAAACCATAGATGCATTTCTGGCAAACCCCTGTTTGGGGGAATACTCGATCTACCTCAAAAAACTCCTCCGGTACAAGCCCTATGTCTTAAGCGACCGGGAAGAACGGATCCTGGCCCTCCATGCGGAGGGGGAAAATATCGCCGCCGATGCCTTTTCGGTTCTCACCAATGTGGATATGGATTTCGGTTTTATCGACACCCCCGAAGGGAAGCAGCCCCTCTCCCATTCCACCTGGTCCGTGTTCATGGCGAACCCCAACCGGGATATACGCCGGAGGGCCTACGATGCCTTTTATCAATGTTTCGATTCCCATAAGACCACCCTGGGGGCCCTTTACGCGGGGCAGGTCAAACAGGACGTGATCCATGCCCGGATCCGGGGCTACCCCTCCGCCCGGACCGCGGCGCTTTTCCCCGACAAGGTAAGCGAAGCGGTCTATGATAACCTGGTGGCGGTAGTAAACCGTAACCTGGGCCCCCTGCATCGTTACTATGCCCTGCGGAAGAGGGCCCTCAAACTGGACACCCTCCGGCACTATGATGTATACGCCCCCATCATTGCCGCCCCGGTAAAACAGACCTCCTGGGAGGAAGCGGTGGATATGATTTCCGCGGCCCTGGCTCCCCTGGGACCGGAATACACGGGGATCCTCACGGCAGGGCTCCGGGGCCGCTGGGTTGACCGGTATGAAAATAAGGGGAAGCGGTCCGGGGCCTTTTCTTCGGGAACTTATACCGGACCGCCCTATATTCTGATGAACTACAAGGATGACAGCATTCGGGATGTGTTTACCCTGGCCCATGAAGGGGGCCATTCTATGCACTCCTGGTATTCCGCCCGGTCAAATCCCTTTATCCACTACGGATATACGATCTTTGAAGCCGAAGTGGCCAGTACCTTCAATGAAGAACTCCTCTTTCGTTACCTCAAAGACCAGGGGGAAGGAGATGAATTCAGAACCTCCATCATCAACCACCGGGCGGATGATATCCTGTCGACCCTGTACCGCCAGACCATGTTCGCCGAATTCGAAGCCCATACCCATGAGATGGAAGAAGGGGGTACTCCCCTGACCACGGAAATTCTCCGGGAGGAATACCGGAAGCTGCAGAAAAAATATTTCGGTCCGGAAATGGTTTTGGAAGAAACCAGCGATCTGGAGGGCCTGCGAATCCCCCACTTCTACCGGGCTTTTTACGTGTACAAATACGCCACGGGGCTCTCCGCCGCCCTGGCCCTGGCGGAACGGGTCCTTTCCGGGGGAGAACGGGAACGGGAGGACTATTTTGCCTTCCTCAAATCCGGAGGGTCCCGGTTTCCCATGGAATCCCTGAAAGCGGCGGGGGTTGATATGTCTTCCCCCGCTCCGGTGGAGGCGGCCTGCGGAGTCTTCCACCGGCTGGTGGAGGAACTGGAAGGAGTCCTGGGCTAACAGGGTATATTTTTACGATCCAACGAGCGAAGGCCCGGGGAAATAGTGGATATCCTGAAAAAAAAAATTTTACTACCCAACTCACCATTAACGGCGTTATAAATAATACTAAATTTTTTTATTTTTAGGCTGCCTTGCTTGACAAAAATAAATTCACCTGATAACATATTAAATATATAGGATTAATATATAACGAGGAAGACGGAAGCGGTACGGAGGGACGTATGTTAAACAGTCTAAATATTATGGAGGTCTTGGAACTTCTGCCTAAATCAACAGTAGAAACCATCTATATGACCTTTGCCTCTACATTTTTTGCGTGTTTTTTGGGCTTTCCTTTGGGAATTTGGCTGTACAGTGTCTCGCCTCCGGGGCTGATACCCCGGAAGGTCATCTACAATATCATTTCCCGGGTGGTGAACCTGTTCCGTTCATTTCCTTTTATCATATTGATGATACTTCTTATGCCCCTATCCCGGTTTATCATACGGACCTCCATCGGGCCTACTGCGGTGGTTATTCCCCTGTCCATCGCCGCCGCGCCCTTTGTGGCCAGGGTGGTAGAATCGGCCCTGCAAGAGGTGGATTCAGGGTGTCTGCTGGCGGCCCGGGCCATGGGTTCGACCAATTTCCAAATCATTTATAAGGTATTGGTACCGGAGGCACTGCCGGCGTTAATTTCAGGGTTGGCCCTGACCATCATCAACCTGATTGGATATTCCGCCATGGCCGGGGCAATCGGCGGCGGCGGCCTGGGGGATCTGGCCATCCGTTACGGCTACTACCGGTTCAGGATGGACGTAACCGCCGGAGCCGTGGTGGTGATCCTGCTGCTCGTCGAGGGGGTTCAGTTGAGCGGAACCGCGGTAAGCCGCTTGCTGCTTTCAAAGCGGTAAAAAAGCATATTGGCGGGATACCGGTTTTTCGACATCCCGCTGAATATATAGTTTTTTAAAATTAGGGCCCCCCGGGGCAATCGAATTTTGAAAAAACTTTTACATAAAATCCAAGGAGGATTATATGAAACAAAGAATACAATCTGTATTCAACGGAAAACAGCGGTTTTCCGTACCGGGAGCCCTGGCGATAGCTGCGGCGCTTATCCTGGCCCTCGCCTTTGTGCAGCCCGCGGCCGCCAGGGGCAGCGGAGAAAAAGCCGGAACTGTTCTGAAGGTCGGCGCAAGCCCCATCCCTCATGCGGAACTGCTTGAACTGATAAAGAACGATTTGGCCGCCGAGGGTATCAAGCTTGAAGTGGTGGAATTTACCGACTATATCGTGCCCAATACGGCTCTGATTTCCGGTGAATTGGACGCAAACTATTTCCAGACCGTTCCTTATCTTGAGTCCAATGATGATTGGAAAGCAAAGCTGTCCTTCCTCTACGGCATTCATGTGGAACCCTTCGGGCTTTACTCTCAAAAGTACAAAACCGTAGCGGAACTGCCCCAGGGGGCGACCATTGCCATTCCCAATGATCCCGCCAACGGCGGCCGGGCTCTGCTGCTCTTCCAGGCCAACGGCCTTATCAAACTGAAACCCGAGGCGGGATTGCGGCCCACAGACCTGGATGTCATCGACAACCCCCGGGGATTCAGGTTCCGTCCCCTGGAAGCGGCCCAACTGCCCCGTTCCCTGGCCGATGTTGACGGCGCTACCATCAACGGCAACTATGCCTTGGAAGCGGGGATCAACCCTGTTCGGGACAGCCTTATTATCGAAGGCGCCGACAGTCCCTATGTCAACGGTGTAGTGGTACGGAAGGGGGATGAAAATGATCCCCGGGTGGCGGCTCTGAAAAAAGTTCTCCAATCCCAAAAGGTACGGGATTACATCTCCTCCCACTTTGACGGCGGTGTAGTAGCGACCTTTTAAGGGGCCAAGCCCAAAACTCGACGAGTTTTGGGCCGCCTCAAGGGGGATTACCGCAAAAGGCCCAGTCTATGACGGACCTTTTGCGGGGCCGTATTATGTGGTAATATGGAAACCATGAAAACGATTTATATTGCCGCCGGATGTTTCTGGGGCGCGGAAAAATATTTTTCCCTTATCAGGGGCGTTTGCCGTACCGAGGTTGGGTATGCTAACGGCAGCACGGAAAATCCTTCTTACGAGGATGTAAAACACCGGGAAACCGGTCATGCCGAAACGGTTCTGGTGGAATATGATCCGGCGGTGATAAGCCTGTCCTTTCTTCTGGATCTTTATTATGAAGCCGTTGATCCGACTTCATTAAACAGACAGGGGGCTGATGTAGGGACCCAATACCGCACGGGTATTTATTATACCGACCGGGAGGATCTACCGGTGATCAAAAAATCCCTGGAGAAACTCCGGGAAAAAATCGGCGTCCCGGCGGTCATAGAAGTAAAACCCCTGGAAAACTTTTACACCGCCGAAGAGTACCATCAAAAATATCTGGAAAAAAATCCCGGTGGTTACTGCCATATAAACCAGTCCCTGTTTGACCGGGCCAAGGCGGCGAAACCAGCCTAAAGCCGGGGGGCGCTCCTCCTTTTCCTTCCCGGAAACCCGCAGAATTTTGGTAAATTTTTTGTATGTTTATGTGAAATTTTGATATTTTACATTTAATAAGGTATGAATATACTATAATTTGTATATTTATACGATTTGAGTACGACCCTCAGTCTCCTAGACTAAATCCGGTAAATCCTTTATGCTTTTATTAAGGATATTTCAAATGGAAAAGCGATCTATAACCCGCTTTTCCCCTTAAAATTACGGGTGCGGTTTCAAAATCAGATCCTTGCCGGCCGGTTTGAAGCAGCCTCAATTACTAAGCGAGGAATCCATGATACGAGGCGGAGATATTGTGAAGGGGACCTGTCTGCTCCAGAAGGGTCAACCCTATCTTGTGGTGGATCGGGAATTCCATAACCCCGGAAAAGGAACCGCCATAGCCCGGATAAAGATGAAAAGTATCAAAGACGGATCGGTCTTGACTATGACCGTCCCCACCCAGCAGGAAGTAGAAGACGCCCAGGTGGATACCGTTACCTGTCAGTATCAATACGCGGACCAGGATAATTATCATTTTATGGATACCGAGAATTACGAACAGCACGAGGTACCCATCAGTGAAATGGAAGACAAAAAATACTACCTCAAGGACGGGGATTCCTATGAGCTTACCCTGTGGGAAGGAAAGGTGATCGACATCAAGATCCCCTACAAGGTGGTCTTTACCGTGGCGGAAAGTGAAAACTACGTCAAGGGGGATACAGTTTCGGGGGCGACGAAACCCATTGTTACCGAAACGGGACTTACCGTTCGGGTTCCCCTTTTTATTAAGCAGGGTGAAAAGATCCTGGTCAATACCGAAACTAACGAATACGTGGAGCGGGTTAATTCCTAAATCCCCGCTGATCTCTCAGGCCGTAGAAGCCTACGGTACCAGGGAGATTGATTTTAAATTCCGGGGGATAGACTATACCTTTACTCTTTCCCAGGGACTTTTTAGCTCCGCTGATATTGACCGGGGAACCCGGCTGCTTCTCAAGGTCCTCTCCCAATTCTGGGATCAGGATACGCGGGAGGGACGTTCTTTGCCCACGGCCATCCTGGACGCCGGGTGTGGGGTGGGGGTCATTGGGATCTGTGTTGCCGGAACCCTCCTGAGACTCCGGGACCGGGTTTTGGTCCCGCCCCCCGGGGAAAGTTCCGTCCCTCAGGTCCGCTCCCAGGACCGGGATGAACTGGCCCGGTGTTTCACCCAGTACAATGCCCTGAAAAATCATATTCCCCCGGCAGTCCTGGAGGCCCATGCGGAACCCCTCCTCGCGGGTCCTCTGAAAGCCCGGTGGGACCTGATCCTCTCCAACATCCCCGCCAAGGCCGGGCTTCCGGTACTGGAGGACTTTGCCGGTCGGGCGGCCTCCCTGCTTCGGCCCGGAGGCCGGGTCCTGGTGGTGGTGATACGGGCCCTGGCGGAACGGTTCCGCGCTTGGCTGGAGGCTGCCCGTTGTCCCCTGCTCCTGGAAACCGGGGGGCCTGAACATACGGTCTTTGCCTACGGCCCCTCGATAGGGGAAACCGGACCGGACCGGAAGGGTCCGGTTACAACAGAACGCGACCTTATGACGGAATACCCGGCATACCAGAGAAGGCGGGGAACCTATACCCTGGAGGGGATTTCCTATACCCTGGATTCCATCCAGGGGGCCGCGGATTTTGATACTCCTTCAGCGGCAATGGAAACCGCCGTAAAATTGGCCGGCCGTTTGAAGCTCCGGGATCGGCTTTTGTCTCCGGACTGTCTTGCCGGAGGAGGGATCCTCATCCACGAACCGGATCAGGGCCATTTCCCCCTATGGCTCGCCCACTGCCTGGGGGAAGAATTTTCAGGCCCCTGGGTGTTTTCAGGCAGAAATGTCCTTGCCCTGGAGGCTTCCCGGCACAACTTTGCCCAATACCAGGCTTTGACCATGCCGGAAATTGTCCCTGCGGTGGATCCTGCCCTGGGAACAGCGGCCCTGAAGGCGGGGGCCTTTAACTTTATTGCGGCCTTTCCGGAAACCGTTCCCCAAACCAACAGGACCGTTGCCTACTGGGAAGGCATCCGCCGGCTTCTTGGCCCCGGGAGTATCTTTTTCATGGCCCTTCCCTCCCCGCAAGCCGCCCTTTTTGACCGTAAAAAACCCGGAGGTTTTACCCGGCTGGGGGATTTAAAGCGGAGAGGCTGCCGGGTACTGGCGTATGGGAGGTAATTCCACGCGGCAGCACCGGCCGAGGAGAGGGAGAAACCGGATTTTACCTTTAACTCCCCAGGGGAATTGGCGTCTCCGAATAGAGGCCGTGAAAATCACTCCCCCCGGTAAGAAAGAGACCGTATTGTTCCGCCTGTTCCCTGACCAACCCTATCCGTTCCGGGGTTTGGGACGGATGCCGACATTCGATGCCGCTTAAACCCCATCCAACCAGACAGGGCAGAAGTCCCAGGGAATCGTACTGAAAGGGATGGGCCAGTACCGCTTCACCCCCGCAGTTTACGATGAGCCGGACCGCTTCTTCCGCGGGTATATAACGGCTTTTAACCACCGCAATCCCGCCGGGCCCAAAGAGCCGCGTATAAAGGGGACCATATATCGACGTGGTGTATCCCTGGTCCGCCAGGGCGTGCATGATGTGTTGCCGGTAGGGGATGCCGCCTTTCCCGATATAGGGTGAAAGTTCCGTTTCATCCAGGGGATACCCCGCGGCCCGGATCAGGGACAGAGCCTGGAGATTTGCCCGGCGGCGATCCTCAAGATAGGGGCGGCAGGCTGTTTCCAGGGTTTCCCGATCCCTTACACCGTATCCCAGAATATGGACCTTCCGTCCCGTATCAGGATCAAAGGCGGACACTTCAATCCCCGGAATGATTTCCACTCCCCGGGCTATCCCTTCCGCTTCGGCTTCATCCCATCCCGCGGTGGTGTCGTGATCAGTGACGGATATGGCGGCGAGCCCCAGGATTTTGGCGGTTTTTACGATCCGCGGGATGGACAGGGAACCGTCTGACCAGTGGCTATGGATGTGCATATCCGCCTTCTCAGCCGGATTCAAACGGCGCCGCATGGATCCGCTTCCTCTGTCTCAACCGGGCTGCGGGTACCGGTAAAATACGTAATTTGCATAATCATCTCCGGTATTAAATTCAATATAATATACCGGCTGAATGTGAAAATTAGAATAAATGGAAGTAAAAATTTGGTAAAAAAAGACGATCTCGCGGTACTGTCCGGCATGATAAATCTTCCGAATCACCCCCTCAAGTTCCTCATCCGGTAAAATCCAGTCAGGATCTGTTATTCAGTGTACTCAGCCGGCGGCACGTCCGCCTCCCCTTATCTCCACAAGCTTTTTTTTAAGTTCCGATTCGATTTTAACAAGTTCCAGTTCCGCGGATTTACGCGCCTCTTTGCCTTTTTCCTGAATGGCGATCGTTTCTTCCAGGGTGGCGATCAAATCGGCGTTTACTTTTTTGAGGGTTTCAATTTCTACAATCCCCTTTTCACCGATACTGACAACCGAAGCGCTTGTTTCCTTAAGCATCTGTGAATTTTTCAACAGGAGATCATTGGTCGTCCTGTCCACTTCCTGCTGCATTTTAAGGGCCCGGGCCTGCTTAAAAATTCCCATGGCGATAATAATCTGGTTTTTCCACAGGGGAATCGTATTTAAGATGGAGGTCTGGATTTTATCCACCAGAATGCGGTCGTTGTTTTGTACCAGCCTGATTTGGGGCGCCATCTGCATTGATATGGTTTTGCTGAGTTTGAGATCGTGTATTTTCTTTTCAAACCGGTTGGTCATTTGAACCATGTCGTTCACCTGCTGTGAAACCATGGGATCATCGGTTCCTTCGGCGTTGTGTTTTAATTCCGGAATGACTTTGCCGGTAAGTTCCTTTACTTTTAGTTCACCCGCGGCGATATAGACTTCCAGTTCCTTAAAATACTCTTTATTGTGATCAAACATGATATCGAACAACCCGATGTCTTTTAACAAATCCATGCGGGCCTTCTCCAGTTCGGAACCGATTCTATCAATCTGGACCTCAATTTTTTCATAGCGGGAAATAAATGTTTTGAAGCTGCTAAATATCTTTCCGACAAGGGGAATTTTGTTTATCAGGGCGGAGGGTGACAATTCGTCAATGCGGGCGCCCTTTATGGCGCCCAGCAGATTGGTCATCATGATCCCGACATAGCCGGTATCTTTATTACGGATGTCTGCCAGTACCTTGTCGGAAAAACCGGCGATTTTGCTTTGAATACCCACCGCGTATTGTTCGATTTGCTGTGAATTGGTGATGTCTATTTTTTTTGCCAGTTCCTCCACCTGGGATATTATGTTTTCGGAGGCGATTAATTCGTCTGCCGACCGGCTTTCTACCAACTGTTCCATTGTAGTCCTCCTATACAGCCTCAATTAATTTGAGATTATATCCATAATTTTTTGCATGGTATCCGGATTTGGAAGCTGGATTACTTTTTTGACCTGTCCCGGCACTCCTTTTATGTCGAACTGCTTACCAGCCTGCTGTCCCGAAGCTATACCGGTACGAAATCCATGGGTTTCCCAGGCCAAGGTTTGAATCTCTTTCTCAAGCAGCGCATCTATCACCTGATCGCCGTTCCCGGTCAGCGCAATGAAGGGATGCGCGCTCCAGACGGTCGGTTCCGGGTATAACACCACGATGTCATCTTTGACGTAATCCCAGTCCGCAGGATGTTCAACAGAAAATTCCAGTATCTGGCTTTCATAACCGACAATCACCGGCTTTGCGCCGACTCCGGTTTTAAGGAAGCTGTTAAAGAGGTCTGCGGATGAAGATTCCAGATACCCCAGCTTGCTGAAAAATCTTTTTAACTCTCTTCCGTCTGTTTCCAGGCTTTCTTCAGTTGCTACTTCCCCGCTGTTCAGCATATTGGCCACAAGGCCGGCAAACATATTACCCGAATTTGATTTCAGGGGATCGGTGGAAATAACATAAATATTTCCGTACAACTCCTCAATGCCGATACTGCTCCATTTGGTATCTGCCAAAACAGCGTCTATCAATTTGACCAAATCAATATATTCCGTTTCATCTTCGGTACGTAC
Source organism: Spirochaetaceae bacterium (assembly GCA_031283755.1). GTDB lineage: Bacteria > Spirochaetota > Spirochaetia > Treponematales > Breznakiellaceae > JAIRMO01. Next base: position 11,562 of record JAITBE010000051.1, on the reverse strand, counting down.
CCATCCCTGTTTTTTTAAAGCATCGGACACGCTTTTTCTGGTGTACAGTACGATGGGAGAATTAAAAACAACTTCCGCCCGTTTATAGGCTGAACCGTATCTTTGTTTATAGAGTTCAAGGGCCGTATAGCTTGAAGGAAACAAGTAGTCTATACCTTCAAGGGGAGCGCTTATCATATCTATGGAACCCGCTTTTTTATAATGAATGGACAGGGCATATTTTTTTAACATGATGCCGGCAAACTGTTCATCGTCAAAAAGGCCTGATTTTTCACCTCCCAAATAGCCGTCTATGGCAGTCTTCCGAAGTTTTGGCCCGAGAAAAGTTTGATACACAACGACGGATATAATAACAAGTAAAAGGATTACAAGTCCAGCGATTCGGCCTTTCATGAATCCTCCATCCTGACGGTACTTTCAAGCAGTTTGATGTCCGCTTCAATATCCATAACCTCGTTTGAAATCAATTTGGAAAACTGCAAAATCATTCCCTCCAGAATTGATCCCAGCGCGGAGAGTGTTTTTTCTTTTAACGATATTAAACGATCCGTTTCAATTTCGACAGATATTAGATCATGGTACTTTTTCAGTATTTCATCCGCCTTGTCCAAGTAGTAATTAAAAAAACGCCTGGCCGTTATGGCCTTGGCGGGATTTCTTTTGATATATTCGATCATTTTACTCCCTTCGCGGTAAACATTCTGGGCCTTGGTCTTTATCTCCGGATCCTTTGATTTATCTATAATCGTTTTAATAGAGGATAGGTCTTTTTCCCCTTCTTCCAGCAGCGTTATTATCTCTTCGCTGTTTTTTACATTTTCTATATTTACGCCGGCAAGCCTTAAAACCGGGGTAAAGAGAAAACTTAAACCCGCATAAGATCCAAGCGACAGCACAATGGCAAGGGGCCATTTAAATATGATTACCGAAACGCCAAATACAATAATCGCAATCAGCAGCGGGACCACAATATATGGCCAGTTATTTTTTTTCACTAAAAGCCTCCTTTAATTGTATCCCTTGGCGTTCTTAAAGGCCGCTATCAAATCCGTTTTCCCGTCAAAAACCCGGGCCCTGGTCAACTCCGCAAGGCCATCGAGCTGTGTCTGATTGGCTTCTCCAAACATGATGGAAAACACCGGAACATCCAGAACTTCCATGCCGCTGGTCTTATAAAATCCGCTAAACTCCTCAAAATAGTCTTCCGACTCACCATCGCTCATAACGATAATGGAGCTTATATAGTCCTGGATGTTATACCCTTGCATCAGTTCAAAACATTTGACAATGGGCGTGTATATATCCGTTCCGCCGCCTGGTTTTGCGGAATCAACTTTATTGTACGCGCCGAGCAGGTCTTTTGAATCATTTCCCGAAATGCTGATAATTTGCCTGATTCCTTCGTTGAACAGAACAAAAACGTTTTCATCTTTTTCACCGGCGGATAATAAATTCCTTCTTGCCATATCCTGATCCAGCAGATTCCGTACAGCCTCCTTAAGCTGCGCTTCCCCCGGGCCAGCCATGCTGCCGCTAAAGTCAAGGCAATAAAATGTAAGCGAGGGTTTCTTGAGCTTTTCCTGATATAATTCCAGAGCCTTTTCAATCGCCGCCGCATCGGGCATTTTAACTATCGACAGTGTTTTGTTTATATCTATCCCTTCATCCGCATTAAAGACCTTTCTGTTTTCTTTGCTTATGGGGATAAAGCCTGTACGCCTTCCGGTTTTTTGAATTTCAAGCTGGACGGGGGCGGACAATAAATATTCCTGCAATTTTTTAAACAGCGCTTCTTTTTCGGAATTACCGTTATTTATATAGCCCAGAGGCGAATCGGCCATGGCCACCCCTTCTTTGGGATAAACCGCGTACAGGGGTTCCCGTCCTTCTTCCTTTAGCCGTTTATTTGAACTGATAATCAGGGTTTCATAGTTCACCATGGCATCGTAATCCGAGGACAGGAACAAATCTTTTAGCCAGTCCGAACTGCCGGACGAACGGTTAATGCCCTTAAGTAATTCGCTGACAGACCGCTGTAAAGCCGGATCGTCCAAATCCTCTGACTTTACCATCTCAGGGTTGCCAAGAAAGGCGTACAAAAAGCTGATATAGGCGCAGGCCCCGGAATTTGACTGGGTTGCGCTGGTCATGCAAAAGGTAAACTTCTTTGCCTGTATGGCCGCAAGAATATCGGTGACGGAAACTTCATGGGCCGTAAAGCCTAAACTATCGGCGATACTCTTTTTTATTCCGAATACTACCGGCGTTTGATAAATACTGACCGTATGCTTAACCTTGAATGAAGTATCCCCCAGTGATATCCACATACTGTTTGCGGGCCAAACACCGTCATACCCCCCGCCTCCCTCTGCTAAAATTTTCATTATGTCAAGGGAACCCATATAGGCTATTGTTACTGCCGTATCATTTTTACCGCAGAAATCTTCCAGTAAAAATTCCAATTCCCTGTTTTCGGATCCGGAAACAAGGAGCAATGCTTTTTTGGGATCTGAATTTTCCGTCGACAGTGTGGTTGTATTGCCGTCCCGGAAAACAGTAACATCAAAAGATGTTTCTTCATTATTTATACATCCGGATAGAACAAGGGACAATAAAAGAATACACCCATAAGCTGGTTTAAAAAATTTTATCATACCACGCCTCCATTGTACGGATTTACGGAATGTAACCTTTGCAAGATATATCTCTACAAGGCCGGGAGATTTATTTTTGCGTGTTTATGTAAAATTTCTGTGAGGGTTATGTTAAAAATGTGTAAAATTTTATTTGTGGAGCTTTTTTCAAAAGGACTCTAAGGATTTATCCGGGACATCCGGACGATAAAAGCTCACCCTGCTCCACTGTCCCCCGCCTCAACCGGACAGTACGAACCCAGAGCCAGATCGTAGCGGCTGTCCGAAAGGCGCAGCAGGGCGTCCCGGTCATGGAAGACCCCAACCATAGCGGTTCCCGCCGCCTTGAGGTCGAGGATCATCTCCATAATCCGTTCCTTGTAAGCCCGGTCCAGGGAGGCGGTGGGTTCATCCAGCAGCAGCAGCCGGGGCTTTGAGATGATGCCGTGGAGGATATTGAGCCGCTGTTTCTCCCCGCCTGAAAAAGTGGCGGGGTACATTTCCCAGAGTTTTTTTCCCAGCCCCGCCCGGGTGAGCATTTCCTTGGCCCGGTCTAAAGCCTCACTTTGGGAAACTCCGCGGACAATCAGGGGTTCCACGAGAATATCCAAAGCCGGCACCCGCGGCATGACCTGAAAAAACTGGGATACATAGGCAATCTCCGTATGCCGGAGCCGCAGGATCTCCCAGTCTCCGGCAGCGGCGAGGTCTATGGTATCTCCCCGCTCCGTGGTGTAAAGGATCTGTCCTGAGCTGGGAAGGTAGCTTCGGTAAATACATTTGAGGAGGGAACTTTTCCCTATCCCCGACGGACCGGTCAGGGCAAGGAGGGAACCGGCATGAGTTTCAATGGAGACTTTTTTAAAACTTTGAATTTCAAGCCCGCCGCGGATATGCATGACAAAGGTTTTGCTCAGATCATTCAGTCGAAGCATGATTCCCCCTTTAACCCTGCCGGTATTTGTACTGGAGGACGCTCTGTCCGTCAATAAAACACCGGCACACCAAAGGACACCCCTGCATCTTCCGTACAATCAGGAGATCAGCTTTTTTTCCCGCCTCCACCGATCCGTAATCGGAGGCTATACCCACGGCATTGGCGGGGTTGATGGTCAACATCCGTACCGCTTCTGTCAAAGGGATGATCCCCTTTTCTTCCAGTATGAAGGCCGAATAGAGCAGGCTGGCGGGATAATAGTCGGAACAGAGAATATCGGCACAGCCCTCCCGAATCGCTTCAATGGCGGAGAGGTTCCCCGAGTGGCTGCCGCCGAGCAGCACATTGGGGGCCCCCACGACCACCATGATCCCTTCGTCTCTGGCTTTTTTGGCCGCTGCCAGTTCCACGGGAAATTCGGATATCTTTGCCCCGTATTCGTTTTTCATAAAGAGAACTTTTTCAGGACTGTCGTCATCGTGGGAAGCAAGGGGGATTCCCTGTTTTTTGGCCAGCGCGGCCAGGTTTTTAAGCTTTTCCCCGGAAACTCCGGTACGGTTTTGCAGAAGAAGGAGTTTTTCTTCCAGCGGCAGATCCTCTTCAACGTCCCAGCCGGCGGTGGACCGGGCGTAAATTTCAAGGTTCCGGTACTGTCCCTGCCCGGGGGTATGATCCATAAAGGAAAGTTCATGTACCTTGCCTTCCTCCACTATCCGGGCGACATAATCGTAAAGATCCGCCGTGTAAACGTCGTAGCGGGCATGGAGCCGGTGGCGGATCAAATGGTGGGTCTGGTGAAAGTTCTGGATTAAAAGGGCCAGCCGTTCAAAATTTTCTTTTGTACGGAAATTGGTCCTCATGCCTTTGATGCCCGCCACATTCATTATGGAAAGGGAATGGTAGATTGTGGTAACCCCATGTCCCAAGAGCTGTTTCTCCGCTTCCCGGAGTCCCATCTCGAAATCCATCAGCGTTGTCGGCCGGGGCTGAATAATGCCCTCAATGTAATCGGAATGAATATCGATAAAACCGGGAAGTACATATCCTCCCTGAGCATCGAAGCAGCGCATACCGGAACTGTTTTGCTCAGGACCCCGCAGGGAACTCATGGGGAGAACGGCGTAGATCCGGTCATCCCGGATAATAACCGCGTGATTAGGAAGAATTTTATCGGGGCCGACTACGGCGGCATTCAAAATACATTTCTTCATACTTGATTCCTCTTTGAGTCCGGTTCAAAACCAACCGAGTTGTGAACCGTCTCATTTTATAAAAGTGAATTGACCAGAATCTGGGTGTATAGATGCTGGGGGTCTTCCATGATCTGATCCGTCAGACCTTCTTCAATAATTCTTCCGTCCAGCATGACCACGGTACGATCCGCGAGCATCCGTACTACCGCCAGATCATGGCTGACCACGATCATGGAGACCCCGTATTCCCGCTGAATCCGTTTGATCAGATCCAGCACCCTGGCCTGTACCGAAAGATCGAGTCCGGTGGTTACTTCGTCCAGTAAAAGAATCGGCGGATTATTGGCCGCCGCTTTTGCTATTTGAACCCGTTGCTGCATTCCCCCGGAAAAATGCACCGGCGGTTCCCTGACCCGGCTCACCGGTACTTCAATATGTTCCAGAAGTTCCGCGGTACGATCCATCATGGCGGCCACGTTACGGCTCCCCGCGGCAATAAGTTTTTCCGCCACATTGGCCCCGGACGAAAAAAACATCCGCAGTCCCAGATAGGGATTCTGATAAACCATCCCCAACAGCTGGTTCCTGATAAATTTTTTCTGCTGGAGGCTCGTGGAAAAAATATCGGTTTTTCCTTCCTGATAACGTTCCAAATAACAGGACCCTTCGTTGGGCTCATGGTCCAAATAAAGGGCCCGCATCAGGGTGGTTTTGCCCGATCCCGATTCTCCCACCACACCCAGGATCTCCCCCTCCCTAAGCAGGAGGGAAATATTCCGGAGGGCCCAGATACTGCCGCAGCGGGGACAGCGGTTCCGTTCCATATATGCCGCGGCGGTCCCCGCGTCCAGACAGCACGGGCAGCCCGGTCCGTACCGTATCGTAAGCTTCTCAACCTTCAAGGCCAATCCTTTGTCATCCACGTCCGGACTCCTTGCTATTGCTTCGTCTTTTTTCACAATATCCGCTGTCCGAACATTGGTACATTTTTTCACCGGTGACTGAATCAAAAAATTCATCCATGAATACATCTCCGGCCCCGCAAAGCCGGCATATCCTGCCTGACATATCCTCAACTCTGAAGGGATGATCTTCAAAGCCGAGGGAGTCAACTTTGGTGTAGGGAGGCAGGGCATAGATCTTTTTTTCCCGGCCCGCGCCGAAAAGATGCAGGGCGGGGCTGTTGTTGAGTTTAGGATTGTCAAACCGGGGAATGGGAGAGGGCATCATAATATACCGGTCTTCCACCATTACCGGATAATCGGCCCCCAGTTCAATCTCACCAACCCGGACGATATTTTCGTAGAGGGCAAGCCATATAGGGGCATAGTCCATCCCGGCGTGCATCTTTTTGGCCACCGGTTCCAGGGGTTCCACCATCCGCAAGGGTTCGGGGAGGGGAACCTGGAGGACCAGAATCTGATCGTTTCGCAGGGGGGTCTCGGGTATCCGGTGGCGGGTTTGAATCACCGTAGCTTCTTCCGAATCGGTGGTGGTTTTTATATTCGTACAGGCGGATACAAAGGTACGGATGGATACGGCGTTAACGCTGTCATCGCTGCCCTGATCGATTACCTTGAAGGTATCCTTCCGGCCGATGATGGAAAGGGTAATTTGGATTCCCCCGGTTCCCCAGCCCCGGCCTATGGGCAGCTCCCGGGAACCGAAGGGTACCTGATAGCCGGGAATAGCCACCGCTTTTAACAGGGCCCGCCGTATCAGCCGTTTGGAGCCTTCGTCCAGAAAGGCAAAATTATAACCCCTCATGGTCCGCCCTTTTCCGCGTATGCCGCACCCGGTCCAGTTTTGACTGGAACGTAACGTAGTGGGGCAGTTTGAGATGGGAGATGAACCCGTTCATTTCCAGAGCGTCCCCGTGGAGAAGGACAAATTCCTGACTGCCCAGAACGGAAAGTTTCCCTTCGCCGGTCCCCGGAGATGAAGCGGTCTGCGCCGTATTGTCCGGTGTATTGGATTCGTCCCCATTGTTCAGGGAATAATCCAGGATCGACATAGCAATGGCCTTGGTATCGTTCCTGCCGAACACCATGCCGTAGCCCCCGTCCAGACGCAGGGCATTGGGGGATGTATCCGCTTTCTCCCCCTGACCGGAACTCAGAATCTTCAAGGGATCTTTCTCCGCTTCCGTCCTTGTTTTTTGATCCTCCCCGGAAAAAAGGGATTCAACTTCGGTAACAATAATTTCCCCCACAAAGAGCCGTTCCCCGTCGATGAGGGGATGAGGGATTGTTACCTCCAACGCGCCGGTCCGTAGTTCCCCCACCGTGGGGTGGCCGGAGCCGAAACCTCGGATCACCGCATAGGCCAGGCCGCTGATATATCCCGTATCGGCGCGGGCCAGGGTTTGCAGCCGGGCGGAACGGGGAGCGGGAAACGCAAGGGGATGTTCCGTTATATCCCAGGGTTCTCCGTCCTCTTCTTCAACGGTGATAAGTCCTTCCTTCCGCAGCTCATCCGAAACCCTCACGGCGTAGATGGCCCCATTCTCCGATCCGGCCGGCTGTTCCCCGGCGGGCATCCCGGGTGAAGGGGCGTCTTCCCCCAGGGAACCGTTCCGGCTTTCGTTCCGGAGATCAAAATTGAGGAGCCGGTGGGTATAGTCCCGGGAGGCCCCGAGAAACTGCCCTCCGGGAATATCCTTAAACGCGGCGGACACACGCCGCATAATCCGCATATCCGCGCCGTCCATGGGGAAACTCAGATAAGAACGGGACAGGGTTGAACGGTAGGCCCTGAGCAGGAAGACCGCCTCCTCCGGGGAACCCTCCGATTGCTTGAGCGCCAGGGCCGCATACGAAGGGGCGTAAAAACCCGCCTCCCCCATGATCCGGTCGATGAGGAGGCTCATCCGTTTTTCCAGGGCCTCAAGGTCCAGATCCGCCTGGCCGGCGGTACGGTATTTTTCCAGCAATTTGATGCTTTCCGCCACCGCTTTTCCGCCGCCCTTCACCGCCGCATAGGCCATAACAACCTCAATTCCCTGCGGCCACCGGACCACTCGTCATAATAGAACAGGAGACCTTGTTCCATGATAACGCTGTTTTCCGGGTAAGAGCCGCAAGAGAAAAATCTTCCCGCAGGAAGATCAGTTCCACCCCGCGGGGATATTCAAACCCCCGCTCGTCCCGGGCCCGGCACCAGGCCGCTTCCGCCGGGAACAGATCGATCCGCCGTCCCTCCGGAGGAATACCCGGTCCCGTGAGGAAAACCGGTGTTTCAGGTTTCTCCCCGTTCCCGGTTCCGGTTCCGGCCGTGATAAAAAGCAGAGCAGACTTGTGGGGATCCAGGTGGGTTCCCCCTTTCACCCGGGAGAGAACCCGGAAGGCTTTATCCTGGACCGCTGTCCCGTTGCTCAAAAAAACAAAATCCGCTTCCTCCAGGGGAACCTGCGGAGCGCCGGTAAGAAAGCAAATCTCCTCTCCGGTTTGTTCGTCTCCGTCCCAGAAAAAACCGGTTTCCGTATCCAACAGGGTGATCGCCGGGGCAAGCCAACGTCCCTGTCCGGTAAATTGGCCGGCCTGAGGCCGTATGCTTAACACCCTGCCGGGATTGGACAGCGCTTCCAGTAATACGCGGAAAACTTCCTGGGCGCCGTGAACCATATCAAAATCGTGTTTTTTTTTCACAATTCCCGATCCTCCAGCGCCTGAAAAGAAACCCGGGTCTTTCTGATCTCCGCCGCTTCCTTTGCCAGTTCCGCCTTTCGCGCTTCCTCCAGCCGCAGCAGTTCCGGTTCCACCAGGGCAAAACCCGGAAAGCCCCCGGAATGGGCGGCATCCAGTATCGCGGCGGATCTGACCTTGTCAAGATTATCCCCCATCAGTACCGCCGCTCCCCGGACTCCTCCCAGCTCCACCATACAACGGGCCGCCAGAAGTTCCCCCAGGTAGAAACGGCCGCGCCGTATTGGTTCCCGGATCCGGAGGAGGACCATGGTTTTCTCAGGCCCCTTGAGGAGCGCCGCCTCCCGCCCCCCCGCGGCCTTCACCGCCAGGGACTCAAGGAGGGCCTGACCGGCGAAGGCACAGATCCGGCTCAGTGTAAACTTGTCCATTAAATTTTTACCCGCCCTTTAATATGCGTTGAAAAAAGTTCGATTCCCAAGGCGAAGATAAAAACGATCAGTACCGCCAGTCCCGCCCGTCCAAGGCGGTAACTGTTCATGGCGGCCATGATGGTGTAACCTATACCTCCGGCCCCTACCATACCGAGGATCGCCGCCTCCTGATAATTCGTTTCAAAGCGCAGAGCTGTCCAGGCGATGACACCTGAAAGGGACGAGGGGAGAACCGCGCCGAAAAAAACCTGGACCCGGTTTGCCCCGGCGGCCCGGACCGCCTCAATTGCCTCATCAGGAACTTCCTCAAAAAGCTGGGCGAAGACCATGCCGAAGAAGGCGGTAGTGTGGAAACTCAATCCCATGATGCCCGACGCCATACCGAAACCCATAGAGGCCAGCACCAACAATACCCACACCGGGGTTGGTACCGCCCGGATAAAAGCGAGGAAACTTTTGATTATCGATGAAAGAGGCTTCCATGGGCTGATGTTCTCCGCCGCCAGAGCTCCCAGAGCCAGGCCCAGAATCAGGCTGTAGATCAGGGCCAGGGCGGCCACGGTGACGGTTTCGGTAAAGGTCAGGAAGGTGAGGGAAATGCGTTCGGTTGAAAAATGAGCCATATCGAGAAACACGCCGCCCAGCCGGGGTAAACGCCGGACGAGTTTGTACCAATCCGCATCCAAGAGCCCCAATGATACCACCGTAAGAACGGCCAAAGAAATTGAAAATATATAAACCGGCAGATCCCGTTTCAGGTTTCCCACGGGTATTTTTGGGGGCTTGAGTTTCTGTTCATACCGGGTACGGATCATATTTTGTTCAAGCAGAAGATTAAAATTGGATTCTTCAAGGTACATGGCCACTCCTCTATAAGGCGGCGGAATCGCCGCTGCTGTTTAATTGGACATTAACACGAAGCGTTAAGATTACTCCTTTCCGCCGCGTTGTTTTTAACACATAATCAATTTTCTAAGGTAATTGGTAAGCAAATTTACCCCGATGATGATAAGCGCCACGGCGAGAATCGCGGTGGAAGCCGCCGCATAGTTGAACTGTTTAATGTAACCCATGAGCAGGAGGCCGATCCCGCCGGCCCCCACCATGCCGAGGATCGTGGAAGCCCGGATATTCAACTCCACACAGTAAAGGATCCAGGCAATAAAACCCGGCATAGCGGCAGGCAGGAGCGCTTGGGCGACTATTGCCGGCATACCGGCCCCGGCGGCCAATAGGGGTTCCAGGGTCTCTTCCGCCGCCTCATCGAGGATCTCGATAAAAAACCGGATGAGGCAGCCGGTAGTACCAATGATCAGGGAGAGGATCCCCACCACGGTTCCAATGCCGAAGGCCGCTACCAGAATAAAGGCCCATACCAGAGGGGGAATATTCCGTAATATCGACGCAAAGGCCCGGATAAAAGAATTGACCACCCGGGACCGGGTTATGGCGGCGGTTCCTAAAAAACTTAAAAAGAGGGCCAGCGCCGTCGAAATCCCCGTGGCCGCCAGGGCCATATAGATAGTCTGCATTGCCGCCCGGAAGAGGGACCCCAGCCTTCCCATAGAGGGGGGTATAAAATCAACAAGGATAAAGTTCCAAAATTCCCCCTGGGAAAGCAGGGCCTTGATGGGGTTAAACCGGGTAAAGCCGGTGGAAAGCCCGAAGAGGATGAGGAGGACGATCAAAAAAACAACCGAGGTCCGAAAATTCTCCCGGGATGTGACGCGAATTTTTTCCATGATCCGGTTGTCCCTCATAGGCTCCTCCCCGTGCCGGTCCTTCATGAATTCGCCTCCGGGCGTTCACCGGCAATCATAAGTTCCGCCATGGGCTTCCCGTAGATCTTTTCAATTACCGCTTCGGTAAGCTCCGCGGTGGGACCATCATACACAATCTCTCCCTCAAACATCCCGATGATCCGGTCCGCGTATTTGAGGGCCGCGTCAACCTGATGGAGATTGACGATACAGGCGATGGCGTGACGGCGGCACACATCCCGAATGAGGCCCATCACCACCTGGGCACTGGCGGGGTCCAGAGAGGCGATGGGTTCGTCACAGAGCAGCGCCGAAGGTTCCTGCATCAGGGCCCGGACGATTCCCACCCGCTGGCGCTGGCCGCCGGAAAGCTCCCCCGCCCGATGGTAGAGGAAGTCCCCAAGGCCGGTCTGCTCAAGAATGGTCAGGGCCCGCTGTTTGTCCCCTTCAGTGTAACGGCCCAGAACGCTGTCCAGGGTATTCATGTAACCCAGCCGGCCGTGCATCACGTTCTGCATCACCGTCAGGCGGGCCACCAGGTTGTGGTGCTGAAAGACCATGCCTACCCGCCGGCGGAGCTTCCTTACCCTGGCCGCCGGAGCGCCGGTGATTTCTTCCCCTTCGATGAAAATTCGGCCCGTGGTGGGAGCGACCAGACGGTTGATGCAGCGCAGCAAAGTGGACTTCCCCGCTCCCGAAGGGCCGATGACGCCGATCATCTCTCCCTTTCGTACTGCAAGGTTCAAGTTCCGGACCGCCGGTTTTTCCGAACCCCGGTATATTTTTTTCAGATCCCGGACTTCAATAACAGGTTCCAATTGATATCCCCCATGCCGTCTCCGTATTAGTTGAGGGGTTCCAAAATCTGCTATTCCGGAACTGCCTCGGTTGTTTTTTTTTAATATTTGATTGTTAGGGTTCCGTTATATTCAGGTAAAATCGCGGTAAAATAAGGCTTTTC
>JAITBE010000301.1 GCA_031283755.1 Spirochaetaceae bacterium | reverse complement strand
GAAATTTATTGTACTGGCCGGATTCATACCCCGATCCGAAAATCGATGTACAACATTTTCAGTGGTGGTAAATTTTCCGGAGCAAGCTCCGGGGTATGAACCCGGCCTTCCAATCAAGGCCAGGCGGCGGCGGAAATCGGCGTCCCCCGAGATCCCCGATCCGTCCCGCTCAGAGAGGATCGCCGCCGACACCGCCGCAAGCCCTCCCTGCCCCGCGGCCTGCCCCGCCAGGCAGAGAGCGCCCAGCCGGGGATGCAGCCCCAGCCGGGCTATCTCCCGGCCCCGGTCAGTGGCCTTGTGGTCCCCGTCCACCGCCCCCAAGCGCAGGAGCAGTTCCAGGGCCCGGTCCCAGGCCGATTCCGGGGGCATATCCGGCCAGGGGAGATCTTCCCGGCGGCGGACCCCCCAGAGGAGGCTTTCCAGAACCAGGCCGGCCAGATCAATCCGGCTTATCTCCCGGTCGGTTTCCACCGGCCGGGGCAGGGATTCATCCCACAGACGGATACAACGGCCCGGCATCAACCGTCCCGCCCGTCCGGCCCGCTGGTCCGCGGCCTGACGGCTTACAGGCTCCCGGATAAGCCGGTTCATGCCCGTGGGCAGGTGGAAACGTTCTATCCGGGCATAGCCTGAATCTACCACCAGGGTAATCCCCGGAACAGTAAGCCCGGTCTCGGCCACATTGGTGGAAAGGATTATCCGCCGGGGAATTTTTCCGGGACCGGTACCCGCGGCGATCACCTCCCGCTGTTTTGCCAGGGGAAGCCCGCCGTGGAGGGGAAGAACCTGCCAATGCTCCCCCGGACAGGCTTCTTCCAGAGTCCGGGAGGCGGCCCTGATCTCCCCCTTTCCCGGAAGGAAAACCAATATATCCCCCTTTTTTTCCTCGTTAAGAAACCCTAAGAGAGCCTGGGCACAGGCTGTCCCCAGGGGAACCCTGTCGGGGATGGGATGGTATTCGATTTTGACCGGGAAGACCCTGCCGGGACAGTCAAAAACCGGGGTTTTATCCGCCATGGTCCTGTTTTCCACGGAATCGATAAAGGCCCCGATCCGGCCGGCATCCATGGTGGCGGACATGATGAGGAGCCGGACCTTATGGCCCATCCGGCGGAGGTCCAGGATCAGGGCCAGGGCCAGATCCGTATGGACCGACCGTTCGTGGAACTCATCAAAGATAACCGTAGAGACCCCGTCCAATCCGGGGTCCCCCTGGAGCCGCCGGACCAAAAGCCCTTCGGTAAGGACCTCCACCCGGGTACGGGGAGAAAACCGCCGTTCCAGCCGTACCGAATAACCTATCCGTTCCCCGATTTTTTCCCCCAGGAGTTCCGCCATCCGGGCGCTGATCCCCACCGCCGCGGCCCGGCGGGGTTCCAGCATGAGGATCCGGCCATTCATCGACGCAGGATGATCCAACAGGGCCAGGGGGAGGAGGGTCGATTTTCCGGTCCCCGGATCGGAACGAACCACGGCAAGGCCCCGTTCCCCCAAGGCGCCGCAGATCTCCCCCAGACGGGGAACCAGGGGAAGGCCGGTTTCCCGGAGGATCCGGCTGATGGGGGATGCTTCCATAGCGGCTTAGAAGAGCTCCCCCTGGGAGGAAGGGGCCTTTTTGGGAGACTTCCCCCCGGAGGCAGACTTTTCCGTTGCCGGAGCCGTCCCCGGGGAGGCGGCTTCGGCGGGATTCCGGGAATAAGAGGATACCTTGGCAGGATCCTCCAGGATGGCGAGAAATTCCCCCTCGGCGATGATGGGAATTCCCAAGGCATGGGCCTTTTTGTTTTTCCCTGATCCTGATTCGGGATCGTTGGTCACCAGGAAAGAAAGGCCCTTGACCACCGACGACTTGGCGGATCCCCCCAGGGCCTTTACCCGTTCCTCCGCCTCGGAACGCTTCATCGAGGCTAATTCTCCGGTAAAACAGAAGGAAAAAAACCGCAGGGGCTGTTCCGCCGCTTCGGGCGGGGGGGCGATGGTGATGATCCCCGCGGCAATAACCCCCTCAAGTTCGGCGGCGGTTTCGTCCAGCCCTTCCAGAATAGTCCGGGCGGTGATCTCCCCCAGGCCGTAGACCGCGGCCAGCTCCTCCACCGAAGCGCTTTTGAGTTTGTCCAGGGTGTCGAATCCCGCGGAAACGACCCGTTCCATGATGAGTTCCCCCACTCCCTCAAAATCAAAACCCGCGATAAAAGCCGCCAGGGAAAGCTCCCGGGGGGTACGGATATGCCGGATTACCTTGGCCGCGGAAAGCTCCCCCATCCGTTCATATTCCGCCAGTTCCTCCGCCGTCAAGGTGTAGAGGTCCGGGATATACCGGACCCGGTTCTTGTCGAAAAGCTGCCGGATAAGCTTTTCCCCTAATTCCCGAATGTCCAGGACGGAAATCCACTTTTCCAGCCGGTGGAGGAGCCGTTTTGGGCAGTCCGGCTTAGGACAAAAAAGCCGGGTCCCCCCGTCTTCCAAAATACTGCCGCAGCTTCCGCACCGGGTAGGAAACTCGATGTCCTGTTCCTCCGGGGACGGAACATAACCAGGGGCAAGGCCCTCAATTTTGGGAATAATCTCCCCCCGCTTAACCATGGTAACCGGAGAGCCTATCTTAAGACCCATGGAGCGGATCATGTCGGGGTTGTTGAGATTTGCCCGTTGTACCGTGGTTCCCGCGAGGCGGACCGGGTCTACGATGCCGATAGGGGTATAGGTGGCCCCGGACTCACTCCATTCTACCTCCCGGAGGATGCTGACCGCGGTTTCCAGGTCGAATTTAAAGGCTATCTGCCGTTCCGGCCGCGTCCGCCTGAGGTCGGTCATGTCGGTAAGATGGTCCTTGACCACGAGGCCGTCGATATCCACCGAAAGGGATTTCCGATTTTCCGCTACCGCGGCCCGGTAGGCGATCACCTCCTCCACATCGGTGAATTTTTGGGTAACCGTGACAGAAAAGCCCCGGTCCCGGAGCCAGTCTATTTTTTCAAGCTCGTCCTTAAAAAGGAAGTCGTTCCCGGCGGCGGCGGCATCGTAGACGATCAGGGTAAGGTCCTCACAACCCACCCCGTCCTTACGGCGCATGATACCATTGGCGGCATTCCGGCAATTGGCCTTGTCCGGATATTTTTCCCGCCAAACTTCATGGGTCATCACCACCTCTCCCCGGATTCCCCCGGTAAAGGGGATGTCCAGTTTTTCCAAGACCCCCCCCATACGCCGGGCATTCCGGGTGATCTCGTCTCCGATGATCCCGTCCCCCCGGGTTATGGCCCGCCGGAGCGTGCCCTTTTCGTATTGGAGCTCCATGCTTGCCCCGTCCAGCTTGTACTGAACCACCATAACGGAAGGGGCTGTTTTTTCGGCCCAGGCACGGAATTCCTCCGGGTTGGCGGCCTTGTCCTGGCTCCCCATGGGGATAAGGTGCCGGGCCTTGGGGAAACCATCAACAGCGTCCATCCCCACCCGCCGGAGGATCGGACTGTCCGGCTTGAGGGTTTTGAGTTCATCCCAGAGGCGGTCGAATTCCCCGTCGGATATTTCCCCCTCTCCGTTATAATAGGAATCCTGATAGGAACCGATGATCCCTTCCAGGACCGCGGCCCGGGATTCGCCGGTTTGAATTGGTTCCGGCTTGGTTTTTGCCATCAGGGCGCCTCCGCTTTAAACAAAAGTTCCCGCACTTCATGGTTTTTTTGCAGCCCCTTGGTTTCAAATTTGGTCCGGGGCCGCCAGTCCTGAGGAGGGGCAAAACCCTCATAACCATTGACCAGCCCCGGGGTAGCGGAAAGTTCCCTCAGGGCCCATTCTCCATATTCAGCCCAATCGGTAACCATATAGATATATCCGGAAGGAGCCAGCCGCCGCCCCAAAAGATCCGTAAAGGGCCGCTTAACAAGCCTCCGTTTATGGTGCCGTTTTTTAGGCCAGGGATCGGGGAAAAAAATATGTACCCCTTCCAGGGAAGCGGGAGGGACCATCCCGGTTAAAACTTCAACCGCGTCATGTTCTACGATACGAATATTGTGGATCCTCCTTTTTTCAACTTCCCACAGGAGCCGCCCGATACCGGGCCGAAACACCTCGATCCCTAAATAGTTTTTTCCGGGGTTTTCCTGGGCGATCTCCGCGGTGGCAAACCCCATACCAAAGCCAATTTCCACGATCACCGGATTTTCATTAGCGAAAAGCGCCCTGAAGTCCAGGGCCTTTTCCGTAAAGGGAATAGTATACCGGGAAGAAAGCCCCTCATAGGATCGCCGTTGGGCGTTACTCATCCGTCCTCCCCGGAGGACATAACTTTTTATCCTGAATTCTTCAGGAACCGGAGGTTTGGATAGTTCGATCGTTTCCTGGTTCATAGTTTTCTTGGCAAGCGGTTTTACCGTATGGGAACCACCTCCGTCAAAGCCGAGGTAAAATATTCCGCATCCTCCGCCCACAACGCGACGGTTCTGGCGTTAGACGGCAGATTAAGATTAGCCACAGTCCCTTCCTTAGCGGGCGCGTCTATGACAGTCAGCCATTCTCCCCCCTCGTCATAACAGAGAAAGCGGTTTTCAGGGTACAAAGACTCTATCCGGTATTGACCATCGTTGATGGTCAATACCGGGAAGGCAAACCGGGGCTCCTCCGGAGCGTCAAAGCTGAAGATCCGTTCGGATCTTTCACCCCCCTTGTCCATAATAACCGCCCGGTATTGGCCCCGGGGCAAAGTTTCCCCATCTACCATGGTAATACCGCGGCTTCCTATCCAGGTCTGTCCTTCTGATTCATAACTAATCCAATCCCCGGCGGACAGAGTCCAGAACAACCCTTCCCGATCATAATGAAGGTAAAGCTCATTAATATCTTCAATACCATCTTCGTCATTGGGAAGTACAAAAAAAGAAAACCGCTCCTGGGGCCGATCGGAACTCTGATAATAAATCAACCGCATAAATCCGTAGGATATCTTCGGTTCCGCCCGGGAACAGGATAAAAAAAGAAACGCCATCAACCCCAACCAGAGTTGAAAAAGGGGCCTTTTATATATTCCAAGCGGTGATTTAATGGCTCTCCCCGCGCTGAAGGGCGGGGTATCGTCGTTCGCAAGGAAATTTATGGTACTGCCGGGTCTCAACCCCGTCATCTTTCGCAGGTTTGAAGATTCGCCCTGAAGCTCCCCCGCATAGCGGGTTCCTGGGTATTCGACCCGGCTTCGAATAAACGTCATGTTCACCCTTTTTATACATCCCCCTCTCATGCCCAAAAGGCCGCAAAGCAAACAACTTCGCGGGTTGACTTTTATTATACACAAAGATCTTCTAAATGTCATTGGTTTTTTGCAGCTTTTTCATATGCCGGAATTTGAAAAAGCCGCTTTAGATTAGCAGAAAAAACGGGCCAGTTTAATTGAGGGCTTAACCGCTTTTTCCAAAGATATTCCTATGTTCTTGATCTCCTCTTGATATGATACTATGTTTAAGCGGTGAAAGCTGTCGGGCTGTCTTTGCTTTTTATCTTTTTTCTCGTGCCCCAGGGAATTTTTTCACAGGAAGAAGGAACAGAAAGCGGGAATCCGTTCGAAATTTCACGGCGCCTGGAACTGATCCGGCTCCTTACCGAAGAGGGAATTCCCTTTGAAGTCCGTTCCCTGTTTTCCGAATACGGGGGATTCGGCTCATCCGTTGTGGTATACCTCCCGCCGAAACTCAAAACCGAGGATGCACAGGTCTTTATCCTCGCCATACCCCTCTGTTCCGAGGCTGATCCGGGAGAGCGGTTCCCCTACGGTCTTGAAGCAGGGCTGGCTTTTATCAAAAAAGTCCGGGAAAGGAATCTAAAAAGAGAAATTTGGGTCGCCTTTTTGGGGGATGAAGCATCCCGCTTACCCCCGGATCTGCGGAAAGGCTCCCACACCGGGCTGGAAGATCTGCTGACCCTTCCGGATGATCCTGAAAATACGATTATGATATACGCGGATTTCTATGACCCCCCTGAAAAAATCCTCATCCACCACAGCGGAGGGAGAGACCCGGCCCCCCTCAGTCTGCTTCAACCTATCCCCGGATTATGTAATTCCTATGGGGTTCCCTTTACCTTTGCGGTCAAATCCAATGAACTTTACAAATTGGGGTTTGTGGAGGGCCCTTCGGTATTGAGTTCCTCCCTGATCTACGGCGTCCCTTCCTTGTACTTTGAAGGAACCCGGGAGGGCGGCGGACCGGCGGGAAAACCAATTCCGGCGGAACTTCTGGGGGATCTGCTCCTGGAATACACGGATTCTCTGAATTTTTCAATGGAAAATCTGGATTATCATTATTTGATCTTCCAATTCCGGGACAAAACTGTTTTTGTCCCGGAACTAACCACCGTAATTATCCTATGGTCCTTAGCCGCCCTGGGTTTTTTAATTTTTCTTATTTATTCTATTGTATTACGGAGGATGCTGATAATCCAATGGCGAATATTTTTTCGCCGGTCCTGGGTTATTGTTATTCTTTTTATCATTCTTTTTTTAACCCTCGAGGGATCGGAACTGTTTTTCGGTTTCCTCCTCAGCAGGTTTGCCCTCCCCCGGAACAACATATCCTACGGAGGAATAATTTTTACCCTGAGTATAGCCCTGACCCTCTTTTCGTTGATAGACCCTTTTTTTAATCAGCTAAAAATACCCCGGCGGGTTAATTTTTACGGAAACGCCGCGGTCATTCTGATAATTCTGGGAACCCTTATCGCCGTATTTTTGGACATTACCTTTATCCCCGCCTTTATTTGGGCTTCTCTTTTTACGGTTTTAGCCGCCTTGATTCCATTCTCCCTGCCGGTATATGTTATCGCCTTTATCATTCCTCTGCAAATAGTGGGGTTCATGCTTACCAGTTTGGGGGAATTCGGGGCCGGAATTCCGGCGTTAAACCATTTTCACCGCATCTGGCTCATCCTTTTTATCGCCGTCATTGCCTTGCCTTCGGTGCTTATCTTTAAACGGGCCTCAGCCCTGGCAAGGGAACGAAAAAAACAGCAGCCCCGCTTTTTCTGGCTGATATCCCGGTCCATTATGCTGGCGGGATGTATGGGGGCCTTAACGTTTTATGTATATAACCTGTCTTTAGAACCGCCGGCAAACCCGGTACGGCGGCTTGTTACGGAAAATCCGGGCAGCCCGGAAATTTTAGACGTTACCATTAGCGGCAGAAGTTTTCTGGCCCGGCGGATCCTGGAAATAAACCTGCGGGCCCGGGGCGAACCAGTCCGTTTTGACCTGTATCTGGATTCGGTGAGCGATCCACAACCCATATACGCCGCTTCCATGCCCTTTATTCATAAAGAAAACGAAACGGAGGATTCCCCCTTTGAAACTACCCTGGAATTCATCCTGGGAGAAAGCCCTCCCAATCCTTTTACCACCGATATAGTCCTTCCCCGGACCTTTTCCGGCTTTCTCCGGGTGGAGGCCCTCTATACCCGGTACGATCCCTCCCTGGATTCCGAACCACCCCCGGCCGAAGAGGATTACGTATTACGAGTTACCCGGACCATACCCATAGGGTTCGAGGAAAATTAACGGATCACCACAGGATATCCATAAGCACCGGTTCTTTTGAGGTCAAAAGGGCCGCCATGGGAGAGGAAAACCGGATGGTTCGTCCGCTCCAAAGGATATCTCCCACGGGGGGGGCGTCGATCTTCCCTCCCGCTCCGTCCACCAAGGTCAGGACCGCGTCCCGGGGAAAGGTAATGCCTAATTCCAGGGTATACCCCTGGAAAACCGCCCCGGTTAATTTCAAAAGTTCCGGGTTCTGATTTTGTATGCCTCCGCCCAGCGTAAGGGAAAGGCGGTACCTTTTTTCCTCCCGGGTCAAACGGGCCCGCTGACCGGCGGCATCCAAAAAACCGATCAGGGCATCGGGGTTGGAAAAATCCACTTTTACCTTTACCACCCGGTCTTTTTCATCCTCCCGGACAGAAAAAGAAGTCAGTTTAAGACCGTCAATCCGGCTGACGGTCCGTTCAAAATCCTCCCTGCCCACGGGCAGGGTAAGCCACCCCTCGTTACCATCCAGTTTTCCCAGGGATTCCGCTGCCCGGGAAATCCGGTATTCAAGGTCCAAAGTTCCCGCGCCGTTCTGACGGATGGTAATATTCGTACTTACCCCGATGCAGGAGCTGAAAAAAAACATAATCAACAACCCAAAAACCCGCTTCGCGGGGGAGGCAAGCGGACAGGGTATGTTGTTCTTATAAGGCGTTTGACTCAGGGTCCATACCCTTGGTTCCGCCCCAAGGGTATGGACCCTTCGCAACGAATCAACCCAGGCCCGCCTTACGCCGGGTGTACACATCGTAGAATACGGCGAGGAGCAGGATAATCGCCTTGACCACGTACTGGTAGTGCTGGCCCAGGTTCATCAGGGACATACCATTGTTGATGGCGCTCATCACCAGGCCCCCTAC
>JAITBE010000300.1 GCA_031283755.1 Spirochaetaceae bacterium | reverse complement strand
GAAATTTATTGTACTGGCCGGATTCATACCCCGATCCGAAAATCGATGTACAACATTTTCAGTGGTGGTAAATTTTCCGGAGCAAGCTCCGGGGTATGAACCCGGCCTTCCAATCAAGGTTGCTTCAAAATTCGATGACCATAATTCTGAAATAGCCTTGGGCTAAAAAGGTGAACCGGCTTAATTGGGGACTTAACCATTTTTTCGAAACCGGCCGGGTTTTGAGAAAGATATCTATATTACGGAATCACTTGTTTTTGACGTATCAAATCTTTTATTTCCGTTACCAGGGCCTTTCCCTGAATTCTCCGGCTCAAAACCGATATTTTTGAAGGAATTACTCCCTCCTTCCCTCCCCGGCTAAGAATATTGATCGCTTCCTCTGCCAGAGCCCAGGGGGAATCATCAAAAACAACCTTCACATCCTGGGAGCTTATCGCCGGATCCACCCATGAAAAAAGAACAATCGGTATTTTTAGCCCTCCCGTCAAAAAAGACGGGGGAGTTCCGGTCATCACCACGGAAATCCCCGTGCGGGAACTCAAATCCGCATAAACATTCATATAAAAGGGGTCTTTCATATATCCCCCCGCCCGTAGTCCCTCCAAAAAGGCATCCCTATCCACCCCGGAAATAAAGGGATCCGGAAATACAAAAACTTCCTCCTCGGATTGAATAAAAGCCGCCACACAAAGACCGGCCCGATACATATCCAGGACCGTATCGGTTCCGAAAAAGAGAAGGCCTTCCTCCCCTTGGGGAGGGGTAAGCCGGCCGCCAAGAACCACCGTGGGGATATCCGGGTGTTGGCGGACATACCGCCGGGCGCCCTCATTGTACCGGAAGGGGAATAATACACAAAAGGGTCTGGCCGAGGCCGCTTCGACGGCAAAGGGCACCGCATCCTGATCGGCATTTTCACTGATGTAAACCGGTTTTACCGGCCGGAAAAAGCGGAAAGAGAGTTCCAGCCGTTTTTCCCAGGTTCTCCAGCGGCCGTATAGGGCGTCAAAAAAAGAATCGGTTACCACTAACACCGGAGGACGGGAAAAAAAAATTCCTGTCCCCAAGAGTGGAATAAAAACAACTATACCCCATAAAATTATTTTTTTTTTGTGTTCCTTAAATCCCATATCCGAACCATAGCTCTTATAGAGAGAACCCAGTTGGTTCTCTAACTATAACGCTCCTCCCAAGGCATCTTCCGCCGATAGACCGGCTTTAGGGTAATACCCCCAATCAGCAACTTCACCCTGAAAAACGGGATATTAAGCCTCCGGCACGAATAAAAACCGCCGATCAGAGCAGTCAGTCCAGGCCGTCTGTCTGGACGGTGATAGTATAGGCCGCCTCGTCAAGTTCATCATCAAGACATCCCACCTCTAAATAATAGGACCCCGACGGAAGATTTACGGCAAGACGGGAATCCAGAGATTCACCGCCATCGTCATCCTCGTCGATCCAGTCCTGGTTTGAATCATAGAGGTTAATGAAAGTATCAAGCCTGGCAGTATTGATTCCCCTGGCCCGGATGGTATAACGGCCGGCCTGGTTTACCTCGAATTTAACCCAGTCCACATCGTCGTTTGAATGAAAGTTATGCTGTTGGGATGTTCCTATGGTAATAGTTTTTGCGGAAGAAAAATCATCGTCCCCCTCGTACTCATCGGGAAAAACAGAACTCTGTCCGGTAAAAAAAGCACGAAAACCATAAACTCCCGTTTCATCGCTGTATCCCCGTACCTGGGCAATATAACGGCCCCCGGCCGCCACCTGATACCGGATACGGGCATTTCCGTTCGCTCCCCCGTCATCATCTTCTTCCAGGATCGCCTCCGCGTTCGCGTTCGCGTCAAAGAATTCCATGACCGTATCCATATCCCCGGTAGTTTCCATCCTTAAAACCCCGTCTTTGTCCGGCAGGAGGAGAAAATAATCCCTATCACCACTGCTATGAATAGTACGGTTAATAAGGGGCCCATCCTCGCCGGCGGCTATTTCTACCGTAAGGGGATTTCCCCAGCTATCGGTCTCATAGAAGTCCCAAGGAACTGAGACGGAGATTCCGCTCCCTCCGTCCGAAAGCATCTGTATCAGATTTTCAGTCCGGATAAAATCCGAATGCAGGCCGGCCGCAATCGCACGGTCACCGGTACGGAGGATCCGTGTATAAACCCGAACGATACCGGCGACCTCTATGATCTCACCGGAAATCACCAGATCCGCGCCGGGGGAATCACTGGGAAGCAGGGTAAAAGACCGGCCCGGCAGGTTTGTTAATTCCTCGGTAAGCTGGGAGGCCCAATATAAACTGAAAGATGGAACCCCGTTCCGGTAGAGCCACTGACCAATAACAATTTTCTGTACCGGCCCGGCGGAAAGTCGATTGCCTATGTCAAGGGCTGTCCCCTTAACGGCATTGTCTAACTCCTCCAGAGGAGCCCCGGAACTCTGGCCGTATAGAACCGGCAGGATAAAGAAAAAACAAAAAAACAACGGCAGATGTTTAATCATAACTCTCCCTAATTTAACAACGATTAATGTATATTATATTTAAGCCGGAGCTTTGTCAATGAAACGGTTGGTATTTT
>JAITBE010000278.1 GCA_031283755.1 Spirochaetaceae bacterium | reverse complement strand
CGGTACAAGAAGCGTTAAGTTCATCATCCCTTATTCGAAAAATGTTTGAAGAAGGAGCCCAGCTTAAAAAACAATACGGAGCCGATAAGGTATTTGATTTTTCCATCGGGAATCCCGATATCGACCCCCCCCCTAAGTTTCATAAAGTATTGGTAAAACTCGCGGAGGAGGATAAAAAAGGTTCCCATGGTTATATGCCCAATGCGGGGTTTCCCGAGGTACGGGAAATCTTGGCAAAAAAAGCATCCCGGGAACAGGGGGTACCCCTGGGGGGAGCCCATATTATCATGGCGGTCGGGGCCGCGGGAGGACTCAATGTGGTCTTCAAGGCCCTGCTTAATCCCGGGGATGAGGTAGTAGTCTCCCGGCCTTATTTTATGGAATACAAGGCCTATGCGGCAAACCATGGAGGACGTCTCATGGAGATAGATTCTCTGCCCGATTTTAACCTCAATATTCCCGCCATAGCGGCCGGGTTATCGGAAAAAACCGCCGCAGTGTTGATCAATTCTCCCCATAATCCTACCGGCAGGATATACCCGGAAAAAACCATCGCCGCCTTGGCGGATGTTTTGCGAAACCATGGTAAAAAAACCGGACGTTTTCCCTATCTTATCGCCGATGAACCCTATCGGGAGATCGCCTATAATCAAATCCGGGTACCCTCAATACTTTCGTCCTATGAAGAATCCCTGGTGGTAACCTCCTATTCCAAGAGTCTTTCTCTGCCCGGTGAACGGATTGGGTATATTGCGGTAAATCCGGGTATTCGGGACCAGGATCAGGTCCTGGCCGCTCTTATTTATGCCACCAGAGTTTTGGGCTATGTTAATGCTCCGGCTTTGATGCAGCGGATCGTGGCGGAGCTTACCGATGCCCGGGTGGATGTGGAGGTGTATACCCGGCGGCGGGATGCCTTTAAAAAAGTTCTGGATGACGCGGGTATTTCCTATGCCGAACCCGAGGGGGCTTTTTACCTTTTCGCTCAGGTTCCCGGAAAAAGCGGGGATGACGGGGCCTTTGTAAACTGCCTAAAAAAACACCTTGTCCTGGGAGTAGGGGGGAGCGGCTTTGGAAAATCCGGCTGGGTTCGTTTTGCCTATTGCGTGGACGAAGGGGTAATAAAAGCCTCCTCGGGGGCCTTCAAAAAAGCCGCCGCAGAATGGCAGGCGAACCAGGGCTAACCGGATTCAAACGGGCCTTCAAGTTTTGAGGGCCTTATCTGTTTTCGTGTATGATCCGAGCCGCCTCTTCCCAGAAAAGACGCTCCCGGTTTTGCCGCCGGACAATTTCCCGTAGGGTAAAGGGGCTGTCAAGGGGGGCCGCATCGTCGGGGATGATAACCCACCGGGCGCCTTTTTTTTCCGCTAAGATAAACTGCTGGGTAAGTTTTATTGGTTCAAAAAATACTTCACAGGCAATTCCCGCTTCGCGAAATCTGCCGGCTAAACTTTGATATGCCCCTGCGGCCTCTTCCCGGATACAGGCAATTACCAGGGGGGCGTAGGTGTTTTTTCCCGCGGTTTTTTCCAGGGCGTCTAAAGCGGCGATAAGCCGGTCCAAACCTATGGATGAACCAACTCCGGAGATCTTTTCCCGGGAATACAACCCCACTAAATTATCATAACGGCCGCCGGAACACACCGAACCTATCTCCGGGAGCCCATTCAAAAAGGTTTCGTAGACCACTCCGGTATAATAATCAAGCCCCCGGGTAATAGAAGGATCCAAAATAAAAGAAGCAACGGTTCCGGTATCCTGCATAAAACGGCGAAGCATCCAAAGCCGGTCCGATTCGGGGGTATCCCCCCCGGCAAAGCGGATCATCGCCTGTAAAGTATCCTCATAGGAACCTTTGGTTTCGATATAATCGAGTACAACCCGAGCCCTATCTTTCCCCAAGAGTTCCGAGAGAAGTTTCCCGGTCTCTTCCCTGCCGATTTTGGCAAGTTTATCTACGATCCGCAGAATTTCCGGCGATTTTTCTCCGGCGTCGATTTTTTCAAGGAACCGGTTAAAAAAGCCCCGGTGATTCAGGCGGATGGTTGCCTCTCCCGCGCCGATAGCCAACAGGGTATTCCGCATCAGCAGGAGAATCTCAAAATCCGCGGCGGGGCTGTCACTGCCCACTATATCAAAGTCGCATTGGGTAAATTCCCGGTACCGGCCCCGCTGGGTATTTTCACCCCGCCACACCTTGGCGATATGATACCGTTTAAAGGGAAGGGCAAGTTCCGGCCGGTGCTCCGCTAAAAACCGGGCAAAGGGCACCGTAAGATCAAACCGCAGGGCTACATCCCGGCCTCCGTGGTCATGGAAACGGTATATCTGCTTTTCCGTTTCTCCCCCTCCCTTACCCAGGAGTATCTCCGAATATTCCAATACCGGCGTATCAATAGGAACAAAACCATAGGCTCGAAAAGAATTTTCTATCCGTTCAACCAGATCCCGGCGTTTAATCTCCGCTTCAGGTAAAAAATCCCGAAACCCTTTAAGTATTTTTGGTGTAATAAGATCAGCCATATACTACCCTGCGTCAGGAAAACAGATTTCCCCGGCGCCGGGGAGCTTCCAAAAACTCACTGGACTTTTTCTAACACGGGGCTTGACTGAAAATTATACCAATAATCATTTATTATTTCCACCAGCTCCGGGCTAAATACCAGGGTCGCGGCGGTTTTTACGATACCCTGGGGAAGGGTGACTACAGAAACAACGGTACCGGTAATGACGATCCGGTGTTTCTTGAAGAAAAGCTGGTATACCACGGAAGTTCCGGGAAACCGGTAAGAAGAACCGGCCGCTTCCAGGTGTTCAATGGTTTTGGTACTTAAACTATAAATTTGAATGCGCCGGACCGCCGCATTCGGTTCAACAATGGCGGCATACAGATTATAGCCGAGCATTTTGGCTGTTACCGGGGTTATTCGTATAGCGGTTTTACCATAATCTTCATATTGGACCTTCATCCGATCCTGGATTTCTAAAAAATCCCCCATAATGAGTATGAAATCATTGGGCGTATTTTTAAAATCTACAACAAACAACCCCACATTTTCCCTTCCCTTCATCTGTCCTATGGTAGTAAGGTTGCAGCGTATAAAAAATTTAAGCGGGTCTCCCCTGCCGGACCGGGTAAACGTTATGGAAAGTCCTATAATTTCATTTAAATATCGTTTAAAAAAGAATAATTCCTGCTTTGAAAGGGATGCAAAAAACAATGATCGTTTAAAACCGAATTGAAAGGGCATACAAAGAATAACATATTCCCCTATTTTTAGAAAACAATGTCCCCGTTCTACCCCCAATTTGTTTAAAGCGAATTTATTACATACGATACTCTGATCGCCAAATTTCTCTAAATAGTGAGCCGCTCCGGTCAGAGAATTTGCCATAAAATATGCTCCATAATTATTTTATAAAACAAAAAAATCTCCTAAAATTCAACTGGTTTTAGGAAAAACCGTGAAAAAGCAGTTTTAAGCCTGTTTTTTTCACAAATTAACAAACCATTTCTCAATCCCGATTAGCAGGGAGAACATCCCTAACTTCAAAAATAACCAAGATTTGAAGCTGACTCAAGGAAAAAATTTTATAAAAAATAACCCTAGAAATTCCTTATAAATTCATTTTTATCTATATTCACACTTTTTTCAATATATGTAATATCAGGTGGATTATATATCCTCAAAGCGTATCCCTTGACCGGCGGGAATAAAATTCAGGGCTTTTCTGCCGTATAAGCGGGGTTCCCAGGAAGGATGGAGACCGGGACGGAGTATTTTTTCTGTCCTCAGTATAGCCAGATCTCCGGGACCTATAATTGTCCCCCGGGGTATATCATGGACCGCATGGATAGAGCGGTTGGTTCTTTCATAATTAGCCGTCTCCGAAGGGGCAAGCCGCTTAACCCCGTCTCCCAGGACAGCATCCACCGTTTCGCAGCCCCGTTCCTTGGAGATGGTTTCCACAATATCCCCGGCTTCCATGGACGAAGCCTGTCGAATGGCCCTGACCATCCGAAAAAAATCCACCGGAGGAAGCGCTATGGGGTCATCAAGCCCGGGATCATTCCTGGACAAGCAGAAATGTTTTTCAATCACCGCCGCCCCCATGGCACAGGCCAAGACAGGAACCAGTTCCGGATCCGGACTATGATCACTTATCCCTACACTCACCCCAAAGAGGAGGCCAAGATTCGGAAGGACCCGGAGGTTATAATCCCGCTCCGGCGCGGGATAGGATGTAACACAGTGGAGCAGACCGACCTTATCGCGGCCGGTAATATCCAGGGCGGCCTCAATATCCGACACCGTGGATACGCCGGTGGAGAGAAATATTGGTATACGATACGAAGCCAATTCGCAAAGCAGGGAGGTATAGTTGAGTTCCGGTGAAGCGACCTTGACCGCCCGCGGATTCAAAGCCCGCAATTCCCTGGCGCTTCGGAGGCCAAAGGGGGCCGCCAGGAACAAAAGCTCCCGGGATTCCACATATTCCTTTAATTCCGCATAAAAAACCGGTGTCGTTTCAAGTTGCTTAAACCGGTCATAGAGGCGGATCTTCCCGCCGGGTAGGGTAACCTCACCGGTATTTGGGTGGAGGATCTCATCGGCATAGACAATTTGAAATTTTATACAATCCGCTCCGGCTTTAGCGGCGGCATCGATCATCTCTTTGGCTTTTATTATGTCCGCGCCATGGGAGGTACCTAATTCGGCGATGATCAGTACCCTTTTCCGGTTATAGGGGATATTGTTGATAATAAAATCCGGCGTTTCGTTTTTAGGTTTCATTATGTATCTTCTCCTATGATCGGTTATTTTGAACGCCGGAAATATATTTTTTCTTAAATATCTGATAATATCTCGACATTTTGAATTTATTAGGATATTATAGAATAGAGGTTGTTTCAAAAAGCTAGCAGTATTTTTAGCTTCAAAGGGAAAAGTGCGCTGGCTTAATTTGGGGCTTAACCGTTTTTCTAAAGCTAGTTTTAACCGGGTTTGACCGGTTTTTCCGGGGGTTTGTCCAAAACCAACCGAGTTTTGAAACAAGCTCAATTTTTCACAATAAGGAGATGGTAATGAAGACCTTAACCTGTGATGTTTGCAAAAAAAACATATTTCAACCGGTGGCGGGACGTAATTATTTTCATTTAGCCCACAGAGACATCTGTGAATCCTGCAAAGATCAGCTGGAATTATCGTTAAAGTCCGTGATCAGGACAAAACAGCCCTTTACATACGAATGGTACGATCGTTTGATGAAAGATTCTATTGAAAAGGCTATGCAGACCGGTAAATTTGAAATCCGGTAAATTTGATGGACGGCATTCCCGAAACTTCATTTTTGGGGAATGCTGTCTTGGTTTTAGAGAAAAAACGGGCTTTTGACCGCTTTTTTATGGCCGATCCTAAAACTTACCGGGTTTGTGGATCGGTTTTATGGTATGCGGATTCCTATCCGTATTACCCTGGGAAATGAACGACTCGCCCCAAAGTTCCCATAAACCGATGGGCGGGTTTTTGGTATCGGATCTTTCGTAGAAAAATCTATCGACGGATAGGAAGTTTTAAGTATGGCGGGGTATTATACCCCGTATTCAAAATAAATAAGGTATGGAAAAATCCGTACTTCGCAGAAGGAGTTATCATGTCCGGCCACAGTAAATGGGCGACTATCAAACACAAGAAGGGCGCCGCGGACGCAAAACGCGGTCAAATGTTCACCAAGCTGATTAAAGAAATTTCTATTGCCGCCCGGATGGGGGGAGGGGATCCTGAGGGTAACCCCCGGTTAAGAACCGCTGTTTTAAAGGCCCGCGGGGCGAATATGCCCAAGGATAATATTGACCGGGCCATAAAGAAGGGTACCGGGGAGCTGGAAGGGGTCAATTACGAAGAACTCACCTATGAGGCCTACGCCCCCGGGGGAGTGGCGGTTCTAATCGAAGTCCTTACGGATAACAAAAACCGGGCCGCCGCGGATGTACGGAATATCCTGACCCGGGCCGGCGGTAATCTGGCTACCGCCGGCGCCGTGTCGCGGCTTTTCAAACGCCAGGGGATCATCACCTTTGACGGGGAAAAATATACCGAAGATCAGATCATGGAGGCCGCCCTGGAGGGGGGGGCTGAGGATGTGGCCC
This sequence comes from Spirochaetaceae bacterium, assembly GCA_031283755.1. Classification (GTDB taxonomy): domain Bacteria; phylum Spirochaetota; class Spirochaetia; order Treponematales; family Breznakiellaceae; genus JAIRMO01. The sequence continues at coordinate 6,087 of JAITBE010000278.1, read as the reverse complement.
TGTCCGATGGGGTCATTGAGGTTACCACCGTCCCTGAGGATTTTGAGGCGGTCTTAAACGCCCTGAACGAGAAGGGGCTGGAAACCCTCAACGCCGAAATCAGTATGGTTCCCGAAGCGGGGGTAACCCTGGACAATGATGCCACCGCAAAAATTCTGCGGCTGATTGACAAGCTCGAAGAAAACGACGACGTGCAGAACGTATATTCCAATATTGAAATTCCCGAAGGTTTTGAAGCGGAGTAGAAAAACACCGTCCCCGGAGTTTGAATCCCCAGCGGGACCGAATGGTTCATCGGTCCCGGGGATAACAGGCTTCCGGGTCCGGCGGATCATTGGAATTGACCCCGGTCTGGCCGCTTCCGGCTGGGGAATTGTTGATTTTGACAGCCAACGGCTTATTCATGTGGCCCACGGTTGTATCGAAACCCACCCGGACCGTTCCGGAGCGGAACGGCTTTTTTATATTTATAAAGCCATTTGTTCCATATTGGATTTTTATAAACCCGGGGAATCTGCCATTGAAACCCTCTATTTTGGCCGGAACATCACCAGCGCTATGCCCGTAGCTGAAGCCCGGGGGGTACTCGCTATGGCCCTGGCGGAACGGGAAATCCCGGTCAGGGAGTTTACTCCCCGGTTAATCAAGCAGGCGGTAGTGGGCAGGGGGACCGCGGACAAAGGGCAAATTCAGGAAATGGTCCGTTTGATCCTGGGGCTGGCGGCCATTCCCACCCCGGATCATGCCGCGGACGCGCTGGGAGCGGCGGTATGCTGCGCCCATTCATCGTTATTTTAAGGAAATATGATCTTCCAGGGTAAAGTAACTGTTTTTATCCCGCGGCTTCCCCGGCTCCTTGAAACGAGCCTTTCCGCTGGGGTATAGTGGATATATGTTCAATAGTATTCGGGGAATTATTACCGAAAAACATGCCGATGTCCTCTATATTTTGTCCGGAAACATGGAATGGGATATTACGGTTCCCGCCACGGATATAAACCGGCTTCCCCCGGTGGGCGAGGAGGGAAGGATTTTTACCTGGTTGTATCACCGGGAGGATCAGATGCGGCTTTTCGGATTTTCCGATGATAAACGCCGGAATACCTTCCTGGAACTCCTCAAAGTAGAGGGGATAGGTCCCAAAGGGGCGATTAAGATCATGGGGGGGATAGGCCAGGAAGAATTGGAGCTGGCCTTGGAAAATGAGGACCTCGGCCGGCTTGAAGCGGTACCGGGGTTGGGGAAAAAAACCGCCCAGAAGATGCTCCTGGCTTTAAAGGGCCGCCTGACCTCCCCGGCGGAGGCGCCCCGGACCTCCTATGGGGAGTTGGCGGAGGCGTTAATCGGCATGGGTTACGACCGGAAGGCGGCGGTAGAGGCCCTGGGCAAGGCAGAGGCCGTCCTTGCACCGGATATATCGGAAGCGGAAAGGGAAAAACAGCTTTTTAAACAGGCAATTATGTATTTAAGCAGCGGCATATGATGTGCGGTGAGCTGCGGGATAGAGGAGGGGAGGATCGTGGTTATTGCCATAGACGGACCGGCGGGATCAGGAAAAAGCACTATCGCCAAGCTGCTGGCGGCGGGTCTTGGGTTTACCTATATTAATTCGGGGAACCTCTACCGGGCCATTACCTTAGGATGTTTGCGGAATAATATCAATCCCACGGACGAAAAAAAGGCTTTGGATTACGCGCAAAAAGCCCGGATTGAATACCGGAATGAAGATGTATACCTGGAAGGGGAAAACGTGGTTTCTCTCCTCCATACCGATGAAATCGACCGGTATTCCGCCCCCCTATCCGCCATTGTCCCCATCCGGCATGTGGTAAACGATCTTATCCGGAAGATCGCCCGGGGACTTAACGTAGTGGTGGAGGGGAGGGATATGACTACCGTGGTCTTTCCCCATGCAGAATACCGCTTTTTTTTGGACGCCTCGGCGGATGCCCGCGCCCAAAGGCGGTATGACCAGGGGGTTTCCAAACTCAGCGTTGAAGAAATAAAACATGCCATCCAGGCACGGGATGAAATTGATAAAAATAAAGCCGAAGGAAGCCTTAAAATTGCCCCGGAAGCGATTTATTTTGATACTTCGTACTTGACCATAAGCCAAGTTTATGACAAATTAATAGAGAAAATACAGTTATAAGGATCAACCATGGCTCAGATGGAAGTGGAAATGGATGAGTCTAAAAATTCCGCGGACAACATCCAAACACAATTACAGGAAGAGTATCTTAAATCCCTTGAACAGCTCGAAGAAGGCCAATTGGTCGACGGATCTGTTATCCAGGTTACCCCGGATCAGGTCTTTATCGACGTAGGGTACAAATCGGAGGGAAAGATTCCAATTGCGGAATTTACCGAAATTCCCAATGTCGGGGATGTGGTTTCGGTTATTCTCATTACCAAAGAGAATAAACACGGGGAAGTGATTGTTTCCAAGCAAAAAGCGGATGTTAAGTTGTTTTGGAAAAATCTCAGGCAGGCTTTTCAGGATCATACGGTTATTGAGGGGACCATCGAAAAGCTGGTTAAGGGGGGATATGACGTGGATCTGGGGGCCGGAGCACGGGCTTTCCTCCCCATAAGTCAGTCAGACGCCCAAAAGGTCGATAAACCGGAAAAACTCCTGGGAATAAAGACTTCCTTTTATGTGGAGCGGCTTTATTCGGATGGTAAAGTCAATATCGTGGTCAATCGCCGCAAATGGATCGAAGAAGAAATTGAGCGTAAACGGACCGATTTCTTTGAAAATACCCCCATAGGCGCTGAGGTTGCCGGGACGGTAAAGAGTTTTACCTCCTTTGGCGCTTTTATTGATCTGGGGGGATTTGACGGGCTGCTCCATATCAACGACATGAGTTGGGGCCATGTAACCCGGCCTAAGGACTTTGTAAAAAAAGGCCAGGAGATACGCCTTAAGGTCATCAGAATCGATCCGGTGGAAAAACGGATTAATTTATCCCTTAAACATTTCACCGATGATCCCTGGGTGCATTTTGAGGATAAATACCATGTAAATGACATCGTCAAGGGCAGGGTAACTAAATTAACCGATTTCGGCGCCTTTATTGAGCTTGAAGAAGGAATCGAAGGATTGGCCCATATTTCGGAATTTTCCTGGGTGCGGAAGATCCAGAAGCCCGGCGAGCTTTTGGCCATTGGGGATGAAGTGGAATGTATGATCCTGGGGTATGATCTCCAGGCGGGGAGGGTGTCCCTGGGGCTGAAACAGGTCACCACCAATCCATGGAACGATATCAATGAAAAGTACCCTGTGGGTACCAGACTCTCCCGTAAGGTTGTAAAAATTACCAATGCGGGGGCCTTTGTCAACCTGGAAGAGGGGATCGACGGGTTTCTCCATGGGGATGATCTTTCCTGGACTAAAAAGAAACGTCCCGGCAGCGAACTCTCGGTGGGCCAGGATGTGGAGGTAATGGTTATCGGTGTAGACCAGGAAAACCACCATATACGGCTTGGTATCAAGCAGCTTTCGGAAGATCCTTGGCAAAGTTTTGCCGAAACCTATAAAGTCGGAAGTTTAGTTGAAGGCGAGGTGTCTTCTATCAAGGAATTTGGTATATTTGTTAAAGTTCCCGGCGGAATAGAGGGACTTATCCACAAATCAAACCTCCCGGACACGAGGGATGAAAATCCTGATGAGGCCCTTAAAAAATATCAGGTTGGAGACAAGATCAAGGCGGTGATTCTGGAATTACAGCCTGAAAAGTCAATGGTGGCCTTCTCTATTCGGGATTATCAAAAAAAGGTTCAGCGGGATGAACTTTCCCGTTATATGGCGGCGGAGGAGGCGGAGGATTCCAAGTATACCCTGGGAGATTTTTTAAAGTCTAAGGGTACCAATTAGAAGACCGCATTTGTATGCTGTCAACCATTGATGTCCAAAAATTTAATACTCTAATTGAGATTAATAATCTCATTAATTCAGATTATTCTGATGTTCATATACTTTTGACCCAGATCATTGATTCGGCGGCCCGGCTCTGTGAGGGAGAAGCCTCAACCTTGCTCCTTCTCAACCGGGAGACAGGGGAGCTTTATTTTGAGGTTGCCTTAGGTTTGGGAACAGAGGTAAAAAAATATACCATGAAAGCCGGAGAAGGTATTGCCGGATGGGTGGTGGAACATAATAAGTCCGTTATTGTTAATGACGTACAAAATGACACCCGGTATCTTATTGAATTTTTTACGCAAATTGGCTATCCCTGCAAGACCATGATGGCGGTTCCCATGCGGATTAAGGATGAATGTATCGGAGTCATTGAACTCATTAATAAAAAAAATGATAAATATTTCACCCAGGACGAATTGGAATGGCTTGAAATTTTTTCCAACCAAGCGGCCATCGCCTTGCAAAACGCCCGCAGTATGGAAAGGGCCCGGGAGGAAATCCGGTTATTGCAGGACGAGCTTTATACGGAAGAAGGGTACCACACGATTATCGCCAAAAGCCCGGTGACCCTGGAAAAAATCGAGCTTATTGACCGGATAGCAAAAACCGATTCATCGGTCCTGATTCTGGGGGAAAGCGGGGTGGGTAAAGAGATTTTTGCGGAACAGATACACCTTCGCAGTCCCCGGAATAAGGAACCTTTTATCCGGGTAAACTGCGCCGCTTTGCCGGAGGGGCTGCTGGAAAGCGAACTTTTTGGACACGTCAAGGGCGCCTTTACCCACGCGCTGGGAAACCGGCGGGGACGGTTTGAAATGGCCGATGGGGGAACCATATTTTTGGATGAAATTGGCGATTTACCCCTGTCATTACAGGCAAAGCTGCTCCGGGTAATTCAGGAAAAAACCTTTGAAAAGGTTGGATCCGATATTTCCCAGCGGGTAAACGTGAGAATCCTGGCGGCAACCAACAAGGATATCGACGGGTTGGTAAAAACAGGGGAATTTCGCAGCGATTTATATTATCGTCTTAATGTACTGCCCTTTTACATTCCCCCCCTCAGGCAGCGGCCTGAAGATATTCCGGAATTGGCGGCTTTCTTTCTTAAAAAATGTATCCGAACTATAAAAAAACAATTTGAAGGTTTTTCCGATGAAGCCATGGAAGCTATGTTGTCCTATTCATGGCCGGGAAATGTCCGGGAGTTGGAAAATTGTATTGAGCGGGCCTGTGTTATCGGGAAACCTCCGCGGATACAGCGGGATGTTCTTTTTCTTAATAACGAAACTTCCTCATCGGAATACGGGGCAGGAGGAAATCGTGACCTGAAACGGGCGATCAATATCTTTAAAGCCCATTTCATAAAAAAAATATTAAAAGAAAACCATTGGAATCAAACAGAAACCGCTAAAGCCTTGGATATTCAGCGGACCTATTTATCCAGGCTGATTAAAGAACTAGATATTAATCCTAAGGAGCATTGAGTTATGGCAACCACTATTATTGAAAAAGTTGAACGGGATAAAAAAATAAATGATGCCCTGGTTGATTTTATTCAAAATAATCGTAAAATTTTATTTACGGTGCTGCTGGGCATCATCGTTATTTTTGGAGGACTAATCGCCGCTATTGCCATCCAGGATACCCTTCAAACCAAGGCAATAGGCAAGGTTGAAGGTTTTAGGGAACGTTACGAGGCTCTCCGCGCCGAAATCAACGAACCCTCAAAGGAGGAGGAGGTCCGGGCTTTGGAGGATGAACTGAAAACTTTTGCATCGGGGATCTTTTCCTATGCGGGGGCCCGGGCCTATTCCCTTTTGGGAAGTATCTATGGGGATAAAAAATCCTGGGCCGAAGCCCAGGAAGCCTGGACCAATGCCGCCCGGAAGGCGCCGAAAACCTATTTGGCGCCGGTTGGGCTTTATAATGCCGCGGTAGCGGCGGAGGAGCAGGGGAGTATAGAAACGGCCATAGCCCTTTATACCGAATGTAAAGGTTTTTTGGAATTTCCCGCCGCCCATAGGGCTCAGTTTGCCATAGGCCGGCTGGAAGAATCATTAAACAACTATGACGCCGCTATAGAAGCCTATCAAGGGGTAATTAACAGTTGGCAAAACGAATGGGATTGGGTAAATTTAGCACAGAGCCGAATTATAGCCCTGAAT
>JAITBE010000164.1 GCA_031283755.1 Spirochaetaceae bacterium | reverse complement strand
AAGGATGCATGAAGCAACCCGTTATTCCTTCCTTCTGCGCCTTTGTGCGCCTTCGTGGTTAAAAATTCTTCAATGTTTTGGCAAATTTCAGCCTCTGAAAAGTAAATGCTTTTGCCCTGTTCAAGGCACGAAGTCCCCTTTACTATCGCCGGGCTCCTCTTTATTATCTATATCATGCGGGTTTTGATTGTGGACGATGAACGGAATATCCGGGATTCGTTTAAAAAGTACCTGGGGCTGGAACATATCGATGCCGAGGGGGCGGAAACCGGGGAAGCCGCTTTGGAAGCCCTGGAGCGGGAACCCTTTGATGCGGTGGTCCTGGACCTCAAGCTGCCGGGGATAAGCGGCCAGGAAGTGCTGGAACGGATGCTGCGGCAGGGCCTCTCTTCGCCGGTGATCATGATCTCCGCCCACGGTCAAATCGCCGACGCCGTGGCGGCCCTCAAGGCCGGGGCCCGGGACTATCTGGTTAAACCCTTTGATCCCGCGGAGCTGGTTATCAAACTCCGGGGGCTGGTGGAGGATAAACGCCGGGAAAACCTGGTGGAAGCGGGGAAACGTACCGGAATGGGGGAGACCGCGCTGATCGGCGAGACCGCCGTGATGCGGGTCCTCTCCGCCCAAATCGACAAGATCGCCGGTTCCAATGTTACGGTCCTTATATCCGGCGAAAGCGGCACGGGCAAGGAGGTGGCTGCCCGGGAGATCCACCGCCGCAGCCCCCTGGCCGCGGAGCCCTTTGTGGCGGTGAACATCGGGGGCATCCACGAAGGGCTTATGGAAAGCGAACTTTTCGGCCATGAAAAGGGGGCCTTTACCGGAGCCATAGCCCGGAAGCCGGGACTTTTTGAACTTGCCGGCCGGGGGTGTTTGTTCCTGGACGAAATCGGGGAAATGCCCATGCCCCTCCAGGTAAAACTCCTCCGGGTCCTCCAGGAGCGGAAGATCCGGCGCTTGGGGGGAACCGGCGATATTCCGGTAAACGCCCGGATCATCTCCGCCACCAACCGGGAGGTGGAAACCCTGGTGCGGGAAGGCCGTTTCCGGGAGGACCTCTACTACCGGCTCAATGTGTTTCGGCTCACCCTGCCCCCCTTGAGGGAACGGGCCGCCGATATCCCCCTTTTGGCGCGGCACCTTTTGGGTAAACTCGCCGCCCGGATGGGAAAGCCCCCCCATACCCTGGGGGCCGGCACGGAGGAAAAACTCTGTTCCTATTCCTTTCCCGGCAATGTCCGGGAACTGGAAAACATCCTGGAACGGGCCCTCATCTTCTGCGAGGGTAACGAAATCCGGGGACAAGACATCGACCTGCACCGGGAGATCCCTTCCGCCGCGCCCTCTCCAAAAGCCGGAGTTGCCCCGCTTCCCCAATCCCTGGGGGAACTGGAGAAGGATGCAATCATCGCGGCCCTGGCCCGTTCCGGGGGGAACCGGACCAGGGCCGCCGGAGAACTGGGGGTGTCCAGGAAAACCATCCTCAACAAGATCCGGGCCTATGGGATCCGGGATCCATAGGCACGACCGGAAATCCGGATATACCCCTCCGGTAGTAAGAGCGCTGCGGATTGCGGGTAGTACACTAGACGTGGAAGCCTCCCCGCGATAGAGTTTTGGTATGAATCAATATTTCATCGAAGGGGGCTTTCCCATCAAGGGAACTATCCGGGCCAGCGGAAATAAAAACGCCGCCCTGCCCTGTATCGCCGCGACGCTGCTGACCGATGAACCGGTGATTTTAAAAAACATACCCGACATCGAAGATGTGCAGGTGATGTTGGACGTATACCGGGCCTTTGGCGGCGAGGTGGAAATCCTGGGACCCAACATCTATAAGCTCTCCCTTCGGGATATCAAAACATCGGAAGTTCCCCCGGAATACGCCCGGAAGATCCGGGCTTCCATTCTGTTCGCCGGCCCCCTCTTGGCCAGGACGGGGATGGTGATTCTGCCCCCCCCGGGCGGGGACGTTATAGGCCGGCGGCGCCTGGACACCCATTTTCTGGCCCTGACCGAACTTGGCGCGGCGGTGGAGATCAACGGGGCCTTTATCTTCCGGGCGCCGGTCCTTACCGGAGCGGACATTTTTTTGGATGAAGCCTCGGTAACCGCCACGGAAAACGCCGTCATGGCGGCGGTGTTGGCCCAGGGAGAAACCGTCCTCACCAATGCCGCCAGCGAACCCCACGTGCAGGACCTCTGCCGTATGCTCAAGACCATGGGGGCGGATATCACCGGGATAGGCTCCAATATTCTGACCATTCGGGGAGTTCCCAAACTCTCGGGCTGCGAATTTGAAATCGGCGTTGATTTTATGGAAGTAGGGTCCTTTATCGGCCTTGCCGCGGTTACCAGGGGGGAACTTTTTATCGAAGGCCCCGTTATTCAGGACCTCCGGCCTGCTAAGACCGCCTTCAGCAAACTGGGGATAAGCTGGGAACACGAGGGGAGAATTCTTCACGTCCCGGCGAATCAGGACATGAAGGTAAACTGCGACTTGGGGGGCATGATCCCCAAGATAGATGATGCCCCCTGGCCCGGTTTTCCGCCGGATTTAACCAGCATTGTTACCGTGGTAGCCACCCAGGTAGAGGGTACGGTCCTCGTCCACGAAAAGATGTTTGAATCCCGGATGTTTTTTGTGGATAAGCTTATTGATATGGGCGCCCGGATCGTCCTCTGCGATCCCCACCGGGCGGTTATCTCCGGCCCCACGACGCTGACCGGATCGGAATTGACCAGCCCGGACATCCGGGCCGGCATGGCCATGGTCATTGCCGCTATGTGTGCCCGGGGAAACAGCAGCATCCGTAATGTCTATCAAATTGAACGGGGGTATGAAAAATTGGTTTCCCGGCTTACGTCTTTGGGGGCCCGCATCATTGCCCGGTAACCGGCGCTTCCACGCCGGCAGCCCCGGCTTTAGCTGGTCCGGAAGCGGGGACCGGGCCGTCAGCTGTGTTGGGCGGCCAACATCATCAGGGTAATAATAAAAAAGCCGAGGCTTCCGGCCGCAAGACAAAACACGGCCAGGGGAAAATTCAGGCTGAGGATCATCCCGAGTTCCAGGGTAGTGAAGATATGGCGGTAGATAAGGACCAAATTATTAAACACGATGGGGAGGACAATCAGCATCGGTAACGTTAAATAACGGGGTTGTTTTTTCGCCCGGAACCGCCACCCGATGATGATTATCAAAATCGCCATAGGAAGCAAAACAACCGGTTCGGCGATCCGGCGGAGGATCTCCATTTCAAAAACCTGGGGAATATACCCGTAATCCTCAAGGCCCTTTAGGGCGCTTAAAAGTTCCCCCAGAAAAAGATTCTCCACCCCCCGGCGGACCCTGGTCATAAGGAGAAATTCCTCTATGCCCATATTCAAAACTATTTCGTCCTTCCCCGGGTCCGGCTGCCGCGCTTTGGTCCAAACAGGTCCCCACCGTATATTCTTATCCTGCCGATCCAGGGCGCGCAGCAGGAATACCAGCCGCCGCTCTCCCTGTACCCGCAGGGGCAGGATCTTCACATAGGGCGCTTCCAACGAATAAGAAAGCTCCCCCGCCCTGTTAAAGGCCAAGAGCTCAAGCCCAACGCCATAGGCAAAATCAGGAAAAACGGAAAGGGAGGACATCCGCATCACCATCCGCCCCCCTCCCTGGCCGGGAAAGGAAAAAACCGCCCCGATTAGGATATCCCCGATGGTCAATTCCAATTCATCGGTAAAAAAGGCGATTTCGGCGATTCCTTGTTCACATTGGGTAAGAAAATTTGCTACATCAGGGTCCGCCGGGGTAAGGCCGGATAGTTCCTGGAAAATATAATAACCCCGAATCCAGTCCCCGGAAACCACCGCCTCGTAGCCGTCCCGCTTTAAGTGATAGCGGGCATACCCCTCAGACTCCCGGGCATTGGGCATCATGGCGGTTACCTCATTCCAGGCCGAACTTGCCAGGACCGCGGCCCGGGTCATTTCGATGCTGCCCTCCTTCGCAAGCCGGCCCGCTAAGGTGGCAAGCCAGTGGGCATCGTAATACCGGTTTTCCGCCAGGGCTGTTTCCGCCAGGGCCAGGGCCTCCGCCGCGTCTACCGGGGTCCGGTCCCCCGGACTCCTTCCGGGGCTTGAGTCCCGGGCATCATGAATATCATACCGTTCCTCCGCCCGGGCTTCGGAAGCGGAAATCCGGTATTCATCAAAACCAATGGTAATTTCCGTTTTCAGGGAAGCGGTTTCCGGGCTCTCCGGCCATATCCGTTCACAAATGGCGATAAATTGGTCCGCTTCGGGCCACTCACCCTTGGCCGCGTGATCCGTCGCCCGGCTCTTGGCGATCCTGAATAATTGGCCCTGAAAGCGCATGGTTGACTCATGATCCCGGACCACCGGAAAGACCAGGAAATACAGAAGGCCGTAAATCACCACGGCCCCGATGGCGGTAATAATGGGGGCCTTCATCATATCCAGGAAGTAAGGAGAAAATTTTGAAAGTTTGATATGCCCGTAATCCTTTAACCCAAAGGGTATAAGCAGGGCGGAAAAGGTGAGGGCCGGAAACATGGTGATGCCGTTGAGAATCCCGACGACAAGCCACCAGTGGGTGGCAAAGATCCGCAGGGGCGAAGGTTCCGGGGGAAAGAAAAAACGGAAGGCCATGATCAGGGCCAGGGAAACCAAAACATAGATGATAAAAATACCGGTTGCCGAAAAAATTTTTTCCTTAATTTTCATCCGGCGCCCTCCGGCCCCAGGCAAAAAACGACAAAAGGCTGTAGAGGATAAGGACCATGCCTAGTGCGGCAAAAATCATGGGACTGATAAGAAATTCCGGCAACTGATTCTTTAAAAAAGTGTGGATACCCCTCTGGATTTCCCGGGAATTAAGGAAGTTCTCAAAGGTCAGGGTGCCCCGAAAGGCCAAGACCCCCAAAAACAAATTCGCCAGGGGCCAGGAACTCAAATTCAGCACAAAATCCAGAGAAACCAGAAAAAAAATCAGCGCACCGGCATAGGCGGCAAAGGAAACAAGTCCCTCCCGAAGCCGGGTGCGGAGTTGCTCTGCGGTAAGGGTCATATCAATAAACAAATCGTCAAAGGAAAAGGGATCCGCCCGGTCAAGAAGGATCGGGGGCAGGTCCAGGATGGTATTACCCGGGCCCAGGGGGACTTCCTGATATATCAGGGGGCGTCCCGGTATGGATACGACCCGGGGCCCCCCCTTTTTGGCGGGGTCGTCTAAAAGAACGATTGTCGTGTCGGCCGCGGATAATAAAAGCCCCGGTTTGCCCAGGGTTTTAGGGCCTTTTTCCGGTCCCGGGGCGATGCTCTCCGGCAGACGGGAAAGGCCCAGGGATATACCTATGGTGAAACCCAAGGCAAGGATAAATGAAACCAGGCGGGTTACAATCGCCGGAATCCGCCGCCGGGAGGCATAACTAAGGGAAAATAACAGGGCGCTATACAAGGCAATGGACAGCGAAATCCAGGCGGCGGAGATAAATTCCGGCAGCAAGGTCCCGGAATCGGCGGGAACAAACCGCGCCGTATTATTCCAGACCCAGAGACACCGGATCGTTGTGGAAAACAGAACCACCGTCATAAAACAGAGGCAAAAAAAAAGTACAAGCCGCGCCGTCTTTTTCACTTCTTTTAGCCTAACATGAGAAAACCTTCATTGCAAGCGTATTATTTTTTAGACAAATAGGGCCTCCGCCCATTTGACATTAACCCAGAGCTTCCCACGCGAAGGGGTCCCTGGGTTCTTCATTCATTGCGAAGGGTCCATACTCCGGACTTGCTCCGGGGTTCTTCATTTACCGCGGTGTAGGGACAGCGGCTTTTTCAGAATCTGATATTTCAAAAAACCCCGGTCTTTACCGGAAACCGGTCAACATATTAACAAGTTATCCACAGCCAAATACTTTAGTATTTTAAGTAAATTTAACGTATAAATATATGGTTATCCTTATTTATGACATAAAAATAGTTAATCCCTCTATTCAAGAGGCTTATTTCTTTGTAGCATAAAGAGATAAAATATACGAAATTTTTTGTCGTGTCCTTATTACCCACCATCTGTATAAAAACAGATACACCAAGATGTTCTCCCGGCCTTATGAACATTTTATCCACAAGTAATTAACATTTAGTAAATTCCTTCAAACTTATCTTATCCGGATTTTTCCGGGAGGGCTTTCATTTTTTCTTTTAGGTCGAGGAGCAGCATATCCGCGGAGCTGTCGGATTTTTCCAGTTCCGCAAACCGTTTCTCCAGGTCCGAGTTAGAGGAAAAATCCTCCAGTTCCTTCGCCGCGTCGGCCTCGGCTTCCATCTGGTCCACCTTCTGGGCCATGCGATCAAAGGCGTCAAAGGCGGTCCGGTTGCCGGAAACACTGGAAATGGTACTTTGAATTTTTTGTTGAGCCTCCGCCCGTTTTGCCCGGGCAACGAGGAGGTTCTTTTTCCGCTGGGCTTCTTCAATCTTATTCTGAAGCTCCCTGAGGGCTTCTTTGAGCTGCCCTACGGATTTTTTTTGAGCTTCCCATTGTTTTTTATATTCCCCAAAGGCGTTATCGTATTCCTGCTTCCGAAGCAGGGCTTCCTTGGCGAGATCGTCCTTACCGGCCTGTACGGCCAGCATGGCCTTCCGTTCCCATTCACCGGCTTGGGCTTCCTGACTTTGCATCTCCCGTTCAAGTTTTTTTTCATCGGCAATGGCCATGGCAACGGCCTTTTTGGACTCGATCAACTGTTCATTCATCTCAATGATCAATTGATTGAGCATTTTTTCCGGTTTTTCGGCTTTACTTATGACATCATTAACATTTGAAGCGACAAGCGTCCTTAGACGTGAAAAAATTCCCATTTTTTTGACCTCCTATGAAGCGGCAGAGGAATATTCCTATGCCCTAAAGGGTGAAAGAATAGGATAATGCTGGGTTAAGGCCAAACCAAAGGCATCCAGCGTAGCCCTAAATTCCGTAAAATCCATACCGGCATATTCCAGAGTATCAATCAAAATAATCTTATTTTCCTCCAGAGCGTAGGCGCCGTGGAGTATATCCCTCGCGTTTAATTCAAGCAATTTAGTAAACAATTCAAGCCGTTTTTCCTTAGGAGCCTCCATGACCGTTGTCTCAAAAACAACCAGGGGATCGTCATAGACAACCGCCACCGCCTCCAGGCCGTGTTCCCCGTCATCCAGCAGCCATATATTTTTATCGATTTCCTTATAACTGACCATCATATCAATAAGGTATTGCTCGACTTTGTTTACCGCCATAACCTATCCCTCCGCGAAGCTATCATCCGGGCGCTTGGATCATCCTAAAAATACTTGCCCCGCATTGTCTATGGCAAGTATGGTTTTACACTCGGAACAGCGGAAACGGCCCGCCTTGATCGCCTTCAATTTTTTAGAACAAATGGGGCACGCAAATATTTTCGGAAAAAGAGCCTTTGAGTCCGCCGCGCCGCCGCGGCGGAAAAAATTAACGGCATCATCCAAATTATCTTTAATATTAAAAAATTGAGAAAATCCCAGGAGTTGAAATACCTCGTAAACCTTGGACTGAATTTCTAAAAGAACCAAATCCCCCCCTCGGGGCTTTACGGATTTGAGGAAGGCGGTAAAGGAGCCAATCCCGGTGGAGGACACATAATTAAGTCCGCCGCAATGAAAAATCAGTTTAATGAAACCGCTGTCCACCGCCCGGGCAATCCGCTTTTGAAAATAATGAGAATTATAGGTGTCGATATATCCCATTAAGGACAAAATGAGACACCCTTCAACACCATCTACTTTTTGGAGATTTATTTTAAGACTTTCATCTTTTTCATCATCAAACCCATGAACAATTTCATTATTCGTCATGACTCACCCTTCATTCTGATCATCTTATCCATGGTACCATAAAACCTATGTACCATAGAAGTAGTAAAATAGCAATACCTTCATGATCCTATAATATACTAGTATTTTAGAAGGAATTTGTCAAATCAAAAACAACGGTCCGTGAATTTTTAGTTATAACTTTAACCCCCGATCAATGGGAATTATGGCCCCATTTACCTGGGGATGCTCCAAAATTTGTATTGCCATATCGGCGATCTCGCCGGAATTCAGGGGAATTCCCCCGGGACTCCGCTCCCGGTTATAGTCTCTGGCCGCTTTGCCGGTGTATTCCGTATCCGTAAGGCCCGGACACACCACATTACAGCTGACGCCATAGGGCCCGGCGGTGAGGGCCACCGATTTTGCCACCACGCCCAGGGCGGTTTTTGCCGCCGAATAGGCGGCGGTGGTGGCAAAGCCCCGGATGGCATCGGTATTGGTACCCCCAAAGAGGAGGATCCGTCCCCATTTTTTGCCGATCATATTCCCCAATACCGAAGAGATCAGTATCCCCGGGAGGGTTAAATTGGCGGCTGTTAAAAAAAGCCAGTCATGGGCAAGGAGCTGCTCCACCGGCGCCCGTTTATAAGGTCCCCAGGCGCAGATCAGGATGTCCGGCCGCGGAACCCGGTCCAGAATCCCGGCGGCGCTTTCCGGGAGGCCCGCGTCGTACAGGAACCCCTCGGCCTCGCCCCCGGCGTCCCGGATGGCCTTTAGGGTCCCCTCCAGCCGTTCCGGCGAACTGCCCCCCTGGACGAAAACCCGGGCGCCCCGGACCCCCAGCCTCAGGGCCATGGCTTTTCCTATACCCCCGGTACCGCCTGTCACCAGGGCCGTTTTCCCGGCGAAGATCTTTTCCATGGTTTTATTATACCGTTTTGCGTTTTACCGGCTAGACCCCGCTGGGGAGGGGCAATTCCCCGGCGGGGGCTAGACGATCGTGGCTTTTGTTTACGCACGCTTTGGCGTGGCATTTTTTGTATCACGTCGTGCGCCCCCGCCGGGGAATTGCCGCTCCCCGGCGGGCTTTAGCCGAAAAAGCTCAAAAGGCCGGCTTATGCGGGGGGAAGAGGCGGACGGATGGGGCGGTGTTACCTCGGCGGGGGTCAGACCTCCCCGGCGGGGTCAGACCTCTCAGCGGGGGTCAGACCTCCCCAGCGGGGTCAGACCTCCCCGGCGGGGTCAGACCTCCTCGGCAGGGTCAGACTTCCCCGGCGGGGTCAGACCTCCTCGGCGGGGTCAGACCTCCTCGGCGGGGTCAGACCTCCCCGGCGGGGCAGGAAGAATTTACCAACGAAAACCGCGAAAAAAGGCCTTGATTTCGAATGAAGGTTTGTAGTTGATGGTATGATTTTGATGTATTTATCGTGAATTTAGGATTTTCAGCGTATTAGTTCATGATAATTTTGAGTAAACTGATGTAATTAAAGGGTTTAACAACAAAAAATACGAAAATCATGAAAAAATATTTTGATTGTGAATGAATGTTTGTGGTTGATGATATGATTTGAGGGTTATTTATCTGAAATCTAGGATTATCATGGTATTAATTCATGATAATTTTTAGTAAACCGGTGTAATTAAAGAATTTAACAACGAAAAATATGAAAATAACGAAAAAATACTTTTGTTTTGAATGAAAGTGTGTGGTTGATGGTATGGCTTGAAGGTTATTTATCGGGAATTTAGTCTTTACAAGGTAGTAGGCATGATATATAAGGACCCGCCCACCCCAATAGGAGGTAGAGGGCGGGAGGGTTGATCGATTCAAAACCCCGGCTTGCGCCGGGGGCTTGCTTTAGTTGTTCATTTCCACATGGGTTCTTAGGGTGCCTTCCACCCGTCTATACCAGCACCACCAACATCGGCGGTCCAGGTATAGGTTCCGGCGGTTACGAAGTTTGTTGTCTCTCTGGTGGAACCAATATAACAATTTATATCGATGAGTCTATCGAAATAAAGTCCATTATTATTAGTGACGACAATCTGAGGAACGGTACCGGTTCCGGAAAGGTCACCCACCACTATCGGGATCGCGGAAGCACTAACAGAGTCACTCTTCAGTCTGAGGGCTTTGCCGCCGCCCGGGATAGTTAACTTACCGCCTTTTTTTATCGTCAACGTTTGGTTGGCCTCATCAATCGGATCATTCCAAACGCCATTATATGTTACATCGCCCTGTACGATATAGGAATCGTTTTTATAGGAAAATGCACCAGTGGTAACCGCGAAGACTGCACTACTACCGCTACCACCAACAAACGGGGTGCCGGTGCCGGCAGCATTGAAGTATACGGTACCGCCTGCTTCCACGGTGTTTGTACCGTTTCCGTCAATATGGCCGCCGCTCCATATGACGGCGGTGCCCTTAACGGTAACCGAGCCGGTATTCGTGCCGGTGGCGGCGGCGTCAATGACGTATT
>JAITBE010000159.1 GCA_031283755.1 Spirochaetaceae bacterium | reverse complement strand
GGGCCTGTCAGATATTAAGAGTAAATTTCTTCCTTATTTCCCTTCTTTGAAATTTTGAACAATTCGGCTTTTTCTAGAAATGTCGTAATTTCTTATGACACAAGGAATTACGGAAACCAACCCTATGGAAAACTGAAGGTGGAATGACGGTCAAAATTTCAGCCAGTTCATTTACACAAAAAATCTGACAGGCCCAAGAGACGGCTTCAGGTAATCCTTCGTGTCCTTGGTGGTTTTTATTTTCTTCCTCTTCCCTTCGTGGTTTTTATTTTCTTCCTCTTCCCTTCTGCGCCTTAGTACGCTTTTGTGGTTAGTCTTTCTTAAAAATTCCGGTGAGTTCAAGGACATTTTAACGATTCAAAAACTAAATGACATTGCCCTGCCCTTTTAATCTTTATAAAGGAAAAACAGGGTTACCACTCCCGGGGTTTAAAGCCCGCGGGATTTTCTATAATTACCGTATCACCGGATTGCTGTATTACATAAAAACCCTTTTTTTGAGCATATTTTTTTACATTTTCCGCCACAACCGCTCCTGCTACCGCACCCAGAAATTTACGTTCATCCCGGCGATGGTCGGCATAAGAGCGGAGTTTCTCCATCCGTTCAAGATGTTCATCTACATGATCAATCCGCAGCTGGGTTTTTACTTCTATTGCCAGGACATATTCTCCGTTTTCCAACAGCGCGTCGATTTCCGTAATGATTTTTTTATCCGGGTCCTCAATTAATACGCCAGGCCCCATTTTGGTAAATGTATACCCCAGCCGGTTAAATTTTTCCTTAATATTGGCTAATACCAGATGTTCGACGACGATCCCTAATTTGTTTCCCAAATCACCAATGATACGGGATGCTTCTTTGATTTTCCGGTCGGTTTCCTGGAATTTCCGGTCAGTTTCCTGGAACTTCCGGTCGGTTTCCTGGAACATAACCCAAACATCTTCAAAGGTCGGATGCCCTGTTGATTCACCGGTATTTTGACCAGGCATAATCCCCTCCTGATACCATAAACATACTATTCCGGCGATTTGTTGTCAATAAAACTTGACGGTCCGGTCCGGATCTGATATAGTATGGTTGGTTTGATTTTTCAGACCTATTTTATCGCACACCGATATCGGGGTGGTTGACCGTTTTAGCGAGGGCCGGCAGTATAGGGGCTTTGGTAAAACGCGATGCCTGAGATCACACCCGCTGAACCTGATCCGGATAATGCCGGCGAAGGGAAAAAAGCCCGCCTGAACAGGGGGACCTACGGGGTCTTTTAAGTTTCAGGAACGCGGCTAAACGGCAGATCCCGCATCCTCCCTCCGGTCAGTGTAAGGAGCATCAACATGTATGGAAAAAATCATGCTTCCATTGACCTTTTCCTTGTTTTAGGCTTCACGTTTTTTTTGCTTTTTCCTTCCCTTGTTTTCGGGGGGGGAAACCGGCAAAAGCCTTCCGCCGGGGAGGCCGCAGCCGGGGAAGTCGTTATTTGGACCTACGATTCCTTTAATTCCGAATGGGGACCCGGCCCGGAAATAAGCAAACGGTTTGAAGCGGAAACGGGGATCACCGTTAAATGGGTGGTTCACGGGGATGCCGGGGAGGTTTTATCCCGGCTGCTTCTGGAGGGAAAAAACGCCGGGGCGGATATTGTTCTGGGATTGGATCAAAACATGGCGGACCGGGCCCTGGGGTCAGGGCTTTTTGAAGCCTATAAGCCCCGGGGGGCGGAGGCCCTGTTACCGGAACTTATTATTGACGGGAGTTACCGGTTAATTCCCTGGGATTACAGCTATTTTGCCATTGTCTACGACTCCCGGCGTATCCCCAATCCCCCCCGGAACCTGGAAGATTTAACCCAGGGGATTTACGCCAAAAAGCTGATCCTGATGGACCCCCGGACTTCCTCGCCGGGACTGGGATTTTTGAACTGGACCAGTGAGGTATACGGTGACGGCTGGAAAGATTATTGGCGGCGGCTTGGTCCCTCTATCCTAACCATAGCCGACGGGTGGAGTTCCGGATACGGCCTCTTTACCGCCGGAGAAGCCCCCCTGGTTTTGTCTTATACCACCAGCCCCGGGTATCACCTGGAATATGAAGACAGCGAACAATACCGGGCCGCCCTTTTTACCGACGGCCATCCTATCCAGATTGAACTGGCAGGACTTTTGGCGGCGGGAAAAAACAAAGAAAACGCCAAACAATTTTTGGATTTTATGCTGAGCCCTGCCTTCCAGGAGGTGATCCCCCTGACCAATTGGATGTACCCGGTGATAGATATCCCCCTGCCGGCCTCCTTTAGGATCAACCCAAAAAGCGATAAACCCCTGCGGCCCCGGCCTGTAAGCGACAGGGAACTGGACGAGTGGACCGCCCTATCTTCCTCCCTGGGCGGCTGATCCGCGGACTCCCATGGGAAAAACCGGTTATCATCGATACGAAACTATGGTTTCCTGGGCCTTTGCACTGCTGCCCCTGGGAGCGGCGGGGGCAGCCTTTATCCTGCCCTACGCCTCGGCTTTGGCCGGGGGGATCGCACGGGAGGGGGCCGCTTTGCCTAGGGAAACCCTGCTTCCGGTACTGGCCTTTACGATCCGGCAGGCAGGACTCAGCACCCTCACCGCTCTGGCCCTGGGGCTCCCCGGGGCATGGCTTTTGGGGACCGGCCGTTTCCGGGGGACCAGCCTTATCAGAGCCCTTACGGGGATACCCTTTGCCATGCCCCCGATCCTCGTGGTTTTGGGGTTCGTACTTTTTTTTGGGAATTCAGGCTGGATAAACCGGTTTTTTATGGCCGCTGCCGGTACGGAAGAAGGGCCCTTACGGCTCCTCTACCGGCCGGCGGCGATCGTCCTGGCCCATGGGTTCTATAACTTCCCCCTGGTGATCCGTCTGGTAGGAGACGGTTTGAGCCAGACAAAAAACACCTATGGATCCGCGGCAGCTTCTCTGGGAGCCCCGGGACTTAAAACCGCCCTGACGATCCTCCTGCCCTTGAGCCTCCCCGCTGTGGCTGCGGCCTCCCTCCTCACCTTTCTTTACAGTTTTACCAGTTTTTCCGTGGTTCTGGTTCTGGGGGGAGGCCCGAAAGCCACTACCCTGGCGGTGGAGATATACCGGTATGCCAGGATATCCCTGGATTATCACCGCGCAGGGCTCCTTGCCCTGGTGGAAACCCTCATCGCGGGATGCGCTTTTTTAGCTTTTCTTTTTTTTGAACGCCGGGGACGGAGGCTGGCCGCCGGGACAGAACTGCGGTACCGGATTATGGAAAAACAAAACCGGTCCCTTCCGGCGTTTTTGGGCATAACCCTATACGGCCTGGTGACGGCGTTTTTTGTCCTGGGGCCCCTGATATCGGTTCCGGTGGAATCCTTTTTGTATAAGCCCTCCCGGGCCGCTCCCCGGGGATTTTCCCTCCATTGGTGGCGATCCCTGGAAACAACCGGTACTTTGCTCCCCGCCCTAGGCCGTTCCCTGATCCTGGCGGCTCTGTCGGCAACCCTGGCAAGCCTTTTAGCGGTTTTAGCCGCCGCCGCGGTCAAAACCGCCGAAAAGCCGGTTCCGGAGCGAAGCGCTTTCCTGGGAACTCTTATCAGGATAGGCGTTACCGCCCCCCTAAGTTCCTCGGGAATAGTATTGAGCCTGGGTTGGCTTATTCTCTACGGCAGGGACCACGCCCGTTCTCTCTGGGCAATAGTTTTGATCCATGGGGTTACCGCCCTCCCTTTTGCCTTTAATTCCCTGAGTCAGGGCTTTAACGGACTTCCGGAAAATCTGTTGAATGCCGCTTCGGTATTCGGCGGAGGACCGGCAAAACGGATCTTCACCGTGGCCCTCCCCCTCTTTTTCCGGCGGATCCGATCTGCCTGGGCCTTTTCCGCAGTTTTAAGTTTAGGGGAGTTAAACGCGGTACTCATGCTGGGAATGGAGGAATGGGAAACCCTGCCCCTTCTAATTTACCGGGCTGCCGGAGCCTACCGGTATGGTACGGCCTGCGCCGCGGGGACCCTCTTGATTTTATGCTGTGCCGGGGCCTTGCTTTTATCAGAAGCAGGTTCCGGAAGGAACGGTTATGGCGCTTGAAGTACGGGGACTACAAAAACAATACAATGATTTTTCGGTGGATATTGATTTTCTGGTAGCCGATGGAGAAACCTTGGTCCTGGCCGGCCCTTCGGGGTGCGGTAAAACCACGGTCCTCAACCTTATCGCCGGGTTCGTTGAGGAAGACGCGGGGATTATCCTCATCAACGGGAAGCCGCTTAATCATCTCCCCCCCTGGGAAAGGTATGTTTCAGTAGTTTTTCAAGATTTAGCGCTTTTTCCCCACCTAAATGTAGGAAATAATATTGGCTACGGTCCCTTTATTCGGGGGGTATCCCGCAGGGAACGGAAAACTATAGTTGAGGAGGCCCTTAAAATCGTCCGGCTTTCGGGGTATGCAAAACGGCGGATCCATACCCTGTCCGGGGGAGAGCGGCAGCGGGTAGCTATAGCCCGGGCCCTGGCCACGGAACCTAGGGCCCTGCTCCTGGATGAGCCTTTTTCCAGCCTGGACGCCCCCTTACGGCGGGAATTACGAAAGGAATTCCGGGAAATCGGTACGAAAAGCCCGATTCCCCGAATTTTTGTGACCCATGACCGGGAAGAAGCGGCGGTGCTGGGGGACCGGATCGCCCTCATGTCCGGGGGCCGGATCCTGGAGACCGGCTCGGCCCGGGAACTGTTTCTTGCCCCAAAAACCGAATTCGGCGCCCGGTTTTTTGGGGCCGGCTTGGTTTTTCCCTGTACTATCACCGGGGAAACCCAGGATGGCTGGAAGATCACCTCCCCCCTGGGAGAACTCCTGGTCCCCCGGGGATCAAGTTACGATTCCCAAAAGCCCCTGGTCTTTATCCCGCAGGATGCCCTTTCCCCTGCCGGGGAAGAACTTCCCCCGGGGCTCACCGCAGGGAAGGGGGAAAACCCGGTTCTGTTTACCGCCCGGTTTAAACAAGAATTTTTTGAGGGGGAACGGATGATCCTGGAGGCGGAACTCCCCGGCGGCGCCTTGCTCCGGGCCCTTGGAAGGCTCAGGATGGAACTTCCCCCGAAAAACAGCCTTATGCGATGGCATCTGGCTCAAGGGCTTATCCGTTTTGTGCTTCCCTCATAACGGAATTTCATAGCCGGAGGACCAAAGGTTCTCTGGCAGTGAACCTCCCCGCCCTGAAGTCCGCATACGGCGTAGAGGGTATCAGACTCCGCCGCGAATGAACCAGGAAAGAAAGGACTGAAATAGCCCGATAAGGGCGCCTAATACCGCGCCGAAAAAATTTATCCATTTGAGCTGATCGATCATCACATCCAGAACTATCCTCTCAACCCGGATCATATCCAGGGAATTTATCCGGTCAGAAACCAGGGTTTTTACATTGATGGAGTTAAGGAAAGCTTCCGTCTGTTTATCCATCATCGAAAGAATTTCATGGCATACCAGGGCATCGATTTTTTTCTTAGTTTCCTCTTCCACCGAAAAAAGCGCCGCCAGGCTGGTCTCCCGGTGATTTTCAAAAAAATGGTCCAGGGCAGCCCTTATTTTTATGTCCAATCCTTCTTTCTGTTTTATCAGGGAAAGAACCTTTTGTCCCAAGCCGGAAAAATCAGAAGCAGTCCACTGACGGATCAATTCTTCCAGGGGACGATCCAGATATGCCAGGATGAGTTTGGTAATTTTCTGGACAAATTCTCCGGAAAATTCCCGGCCGAAAATAAAAGTCCGGGTTTTTTCCCGGAGAAAGGCCCTGATCCGCCGGTTTGTATTCTCATCATATATCATGTGTTCCAATTCCAGGATAAGATCGTCAATTATTTCGGGCATCCGTTCGAGGAGGGTCCGGTCGTACTGGCCGGCGGAAATAAAAAGGCGCTGAAAGACGTTTAATTTAAGGATGGTTTTAGTGAGAAAAATACGGCCATGGGTCTCCAGATCCCTGTGGGTATCTTCTTTTTTTAAAAATTGTATCAAAGAATCGGTTAAGACCGGACCGGCCAGTTCGACTATCCGGGTAATGGCATGTTCAAGAACCGGATTTGAAAAATCTATGTCCTCCCGGATTATTTTTTCCACCATATTTTCCAATTCCCCGGAATTACCCAAAATATCCCGGATGGTACGGTTTCCATAGGTATCCGCCAGGGTGGAAAAGAGTTTATCCATGACCGAATCAAAAGCCGGGGATGTGATAAACCCCTGGGCAAGTCTGGTGAGGAACCCCTGAATATCCTCACCCGGGGATGAAGGGCTTTTGCCGGTCAAGGCCGCCGGAACATGGATAATTTGTTCCAGGGGGATGTTGAGAATTTTTTCCGTATATAGAACCAGGGATTTCCGGACATACTCCCGAACTTCGGGGTGGCGGAGCCGGGCCTTTATGATTTCCACCGTAAAGAGTTCCCGTTCAACCATGGCCCCTATACTGTCCGCGAGTTTATGCCGCTGTTTGGGCAGTATCCCCGGGGTAAAGGGCAGACGGATCCCAAAAACAACGATCGCCCGGAGGGGACGAAAGAGCATTTTTATTGCCACCGCGTTGGTGATATACCCTATTAAGGCGCCTACCAGCGGGGGAAGCAGCCATCCCAATAGGGGGTTCATTGGGGCATAGACTCCGCGGCGGTTTTGGCCTGGGCTTCGTTATCGTAGATCCGGACCATATCTTCCTGTAACCATCCCCGATAATTCCCTTCCACCAGGACCCAGGATTCAAAGGTCCCCCGGTAATTTACCTTCTTCCGTTCCAGAACCCGCACCAGGGAACTTCTTCTCAGGTATCCTAAAGATTCCGAGCCCGGAACCGGCTCTTTTAACACCTGGATATAGGAAACGGTTACCACCCCATAGCCCAGGAAATACCGGGACAGGGGCGGAGTGGGGGGGGGAATAAAGGCGATATCATCGGAGCCGCGGCTGCAGGAAGCAAGGCCGATAACGGATATGAGCATAAAAAAAATGAAGCGCCTCGGCTGTCTCAAAATGTCAGATTTTGAGATAACCGCCTTATATTTACGGCAAAAAATAGTTTTGGTGGCGCTTTTTCCCATACCGGTTTCACCGGATCCAAGGCCTGTACCAACCGGATTTTGTACCCGGCTCCCTTGACCGACTACACCCGGTATATATATGTTCATATTAATGAATATTATATCTTTTTTTAAAATATTAGCCAGTCTTTTATATGTTTTTTTTATTGTCCTGCCCCTGGCGGGAGAAACGAACGGGTCCCCCCAATCCGAAACAACCTATGTCTTTTCGGTTGCTCCGGTTTCCGGTTTTTTATACGGGCAGGTTAAAGAATTAGTATATAAAACGACCGACAGCGATACTTTATTAAGCCAGCTTAGTTGGGATATAAAACCTCTCTTTTTATGGGGCGTTTCTTTGGATTTAAACCGCCGTTATCCCATGGAAAAGATGGGATTTGTTACGAATTTAACCGCCCAATTCTCATTTCCCGCTAAAACAGGGATTATGGAAGACCGGGATTGGCAGGCAGAGGGGGATCAGCTGTCCCATTTTTCCTCCCATGATAATTATACCAATTGGGCCATGCTCGCAGAGCTTAACGTAGGTGTTTCCATGCCCGTTATATCCAGGATGTTGTTTAAATTTTACACCGGTTTTAATTATATGTATTTTAGGTGGGCCGCCCAGGATGGTTATTCCCAATACGGGACGGAGATTGTGTCCGGCGTTTATTCCCCGTGGACTGAAAATATTCCAAGGGTTTCCCAATACGGGCTGGTGATCGCCTATACCCAAAATTGGTTTATAATAACCCCCGGGATTTCTTTGTATATTCCGTACCGTTTTTTCGCCGTCAACATAGATTTTCAGATAAGCCCCTTAATATTTTGTTTGGATCAGGATAATCATCCTTTGAGGAGCCCGCCGCTGCAGTTTAACGATTATATGTTTGGCGGTCTTTTTCTTGAACCCACGGGAGAATTTATCTTTTCCTTGAATGAAAAAATCGATCTCTCCGCATATGTTTCTTACCGGTTTATCAAGGGGCCCCGGGGGTTAACCATCATAAAAGATCTCGCCAACAATATTACCGTCAGGGACAACAATAAAGCGGGGGCGGCCTATTCCGCCCTGAGCGTAGGGCTTTCACTAAAATACAAATTTAGATAAGGCCGAGGCTTTCCCAAAACCCGGTTGATTTTGGGAAAGCCTCGGCAGTTTTAAAATTCGTCATTCTGCAGATGCCTTTAGATAACAAAAAAGTTTACGATCCGAATCGGCAAAATCCAATTTTTCCATCTCTTCAAAATCGACCCAGCGCCATTCGCTGTGTTCCTTTAGGGTAAAGTCCCTGCCGCAAAAATAGATCCGGTAGGCATGTAAGGCATGGGTAATACCACGGTGATCAAACGAAACGGTTCCCAAAAGAGCGCCGGTTTTAATGGGAACCTGAAATTCCTCATCGTATTCCCGGATAAGGGCCTCCTCATCGGACTCCCCCGCTTCCGCCTTGCCTCCGGGAAATTCCCATTTCTCTCCCAGGTCCCCGCCGGGTAAACGCCGGGCAATAAAAAATTTCCCCCCTTCCAGTGCTATACCCGCAACTGATCTCCGAGCCGCCACTTAAAGAAACAACACCGTTGGAAAAAGAAAATGCAGTATGGCCGATGCGATAGCGGCAAACCCTAACCATCTTTTGTTTTTTGCGATAATCCGTTCAATTAGTTCGGATTTTTCCGATCCGATACTGGTTTTGTTACGGTAATAGTCAAAAATAAGGATAAAGCCCACAAGTAACCCCAGCACTGCCGGTAACAGATCCCCAATTATCGGAATATCCCCTTGAATTGAAGAAAGAAGTTTTAATAAACCACTGACCAGGGTTAAAATTCCCAAAACCAAACGGATGGTCTCGTTATTCAAGGAGGAGTACGGCCCGGTTTCAAGAAGCTCTTCCCGATCCTTATCCTCCATGGCCAGAGCATACCCTGACACCGCGTTAAAAAGGATAGACAAAAAATAAAATTGGATCATGCAAACTCCCCATTACCAGAACGATTTTTATGCTTAGGGCCTTTTTCAAAAACCGGTATTCTGAAAAACCAATCACGGCCCGGCAGGGCCGCCGGATTTTGAACCAGCCTCTATGATTTTAAAGATACTCCATTACGTATTCCAGGTCAAGAAAAGACCTGGCAGGATGGGGAGTAGCGGCAAAAAAAGGAGCTGTTTTTCCAAAACCCGGTTGGTTTTGGAAAAACCTCCGCTCATTCGGTTTTTACCCGCAAGCTGAGGTATTCCTCTCCGGCCCGCATAAGGAACAGCAATTCCCGGGCCTCAAAGGGAACCGTTATCCGGTATTCTTCTTCCGCCTCCGGGGAAAAATATACCCTGCGGTTTGCAAGGGGAAGTTCCCCGGGATATTCCTCCCCGGACCTTACATAAACGGAAATGGCCATATCCACTACCCCTGTATAAGCCTCTGTTTTTTCAGGGATGTTTTTTTTGATAACGATATAGGAGGAACCCTCAAACCTCATGGCGGAAAGGCTCAGGGAATTCCCCCCCAGGACAGACCGATCATCCTTTGAGAAAAAATAGGAGGTGATAAAAACGCCGATGACTAATATAACAATGGACATAAAAAGAAAGGTGAGGGGTTTAGTAGCGGTAAGGGTTCTAAACAGGGTGGGCCGCCTTACCGGGGTGGTATCATTTAACTCCCTGACTACCGGGGACGCCCGTTCCAGGCGCCGTTCCCGGGAATAATAAAAGACCAGTTCCTGTTCCGCATTTTCTTTCCCGGCCGCGGGTTTTTTCCGGAACTCAGGAAGGGAGGGCTGCGGTTCTTCCATATTTATCAAGCTCCTCTATGGGCCAGTTTTTAAAGCCAGGCCCTGCCGGCCAGGGACGCGGCTTTTTCCGCCAGGTCCAGGGGATCCGCAAAACTATGGGCTTTATCCGGGGCCCTGCCGATTTTCGCCAACAACGCCGCCGCCGCCGCCGCACAGGTATAGCCATCGTAATATCCCCCCCGCTTCATTCGGGCGGCAATGGCAAGACAAAACCCCGCCAAAAGGTCGCCGCTTCCACCGGCGGCCAGAACCGGAGCCATTCCGTCTACGATTCCCACCCGTCCGTCTTCCCCGGCAATGATGAGTACATGGGACTTAAAAAGGATCGTGGCCCGTATTTTCCGGGCCGTATCAACGACAGAAGGGATGGAATTCGATAAAATCTTCTCTTTGGAGAGTCCGGTAAAGGCCGTAAATTCCCCCAGATGCGGGGTCAGGATTGTATTGCCATGAAAAGTTAGGTCCCGGGACAGGGCGATGGCATCCGCATCCAGGATCAGGGGAATTTCCGCTTCCCGGTCCAATGCCTTGTGCAGAACCGGGAGGCGGTCCGGGGATCTTCCCCAACCGGGCCCCAGGAGTACCGCATCGGGATAAAAGCGATTTTCCTCCGAAGGGTCCATCCCCCCCCCTCCCCCGGAGGTTTTTACCGGGGCTACCATAATACCCCCCGCGGAAACAGCAAGGATCGGATACAGGGTTTCGTCCACCAAAAGCCGGACTATCCCGGCCCCCGCCGCCTGGGCCCCCCGGGCGGCAATCCGGGCGGCCCCGGCGCTTCCCGGAGATCCCGCATGAATTTCCGCCACCCCCCGGTCATATTTATAGGCGTCGGGCCCTATAGGGGGAAGGCGGCGCCGGATCTGTTTCCAGGTCAGAAGTTCCGGGCCGTCAAAGGTTTGCATCAGGCCGGAAGGAAAAATACCCTTTACGGACCGGATGGTTCCGGCAAAAACCCGGGCCCCCGGGCTGTAGAGGCACAATTTTTTCGGCTCAATTGCCAGGGTAAGATCCGCCTGAATAATAGGCATGGAAGGTTCAAAAAGATCAAAATTCCCGGAGGGGATATCAATGGAAACGATCCGGGGCCTTCCCGCGCCGGTAACTCCGGTTCCCGCCTTCTTTTTACATTCCCTAATCCAAGCGGCCATCTCCCCGGAAGCCCCGGAAAGGGGCCCCCGCAAACCCGTTCCCGCGATACCGTCGATAATAATATCCGCCCGGGCCAGTACGTCCCTTTCATCAATTCCGGCAGAACCGTTTTTTGATATGGCTCCCTGCCACGGATATATCAAAACTCCCATTTTTTCCAGCGTCCGCAGGGCCTCGGAACGGGGGGTACGATCTTCGGCGCCGGGCATACGGTTTATTACCACCGCGGAAGCGGCGGGAGAAACACGGCCGTCCAAGATGAGGGTCCGCAGCATAACCATGGCATCGGCGCCGTTATTCCCCGAGCCTGCCGCCACGGCGATTTTGGGGGACGAAGCGGAAAAAAAACCGGGATAAACTTCGGTAAAGATCCGGGCGCACCCACGGCCTGCGGCTTCTACCAGCGCAAAGGGATCCAAGCCCCAAGAAGGGGCCTGGGCATCCAAGGCCTGGGCGGATCCGGCGGAAAAAAGCTTTTCTCCCCCGGAGAAAACCGGGATCTGTTTTCCGGTCATGATGAAACATCCCCTATTAATTCATCGGTTCTCCACCAAACCATCCGGACCTCCCAGTCTGTAGCCAGAAGGGCGGATAATATACCTTCCGAGGAAAGATTAAAGGTATTAAATTGCAGTTCCTCATTATCCACCCGGATAAATCCCCGCCGCTGCTCCTGGGATTCTGAAGACAGGATCAAAATGGAATACCCCTCTTCCACGGGGAAATAAAGAAAAATCTTGCTGTTTTCTATGACCCCCAGCATCGAATAAAACATATTTTCGGTTATCTTCCGGTTATTCTGGGTAATCAGGGATTCGTAAAAGGGAACCTCAACGGTTCTGGTATAGGTTCCGTTTTCCACATCCATAATCCAAATGACCGAACTGTCGGGTTCACTCCCGGACCTGGTATTGGTGGATACATCATAGGTATCCCGGTAATAATCGACTTGCAGATATAATCTTCTTTCATCCGGGGACACACAGAGGGAATTTATAAAGGGTATAACCAAATCCCGGTCAAGAGGGATGGGAATATCATCATTCCCCAGGTGGATGAGATACAGAAGGGTCCCGGCGGCATCAAACCAATAGATATTCCATCCGGTGGAAAGACGGCAAACCACCGCCAATTCATCATTCACCGAGGTATAAATTCCAATAATATTCGGAAAAGGCGTCCCCCCTACCCCTTCCTGCCCCAGATATTTTACAAAACGGCCGTCAATATCAAAATGAAGTACCCTTCGATCCAGGCTGGCTTTATTTTTTTCATCAAAACTCTCTTGACCCTGGGGAAGGCGGTCTTCCACATAGATGTGTTTACGGGAATCTACGGCGATAATTCCCGGTTCCCGGAGGGGATACGCATAAGCCCAGCGGGTAACAATTCCTTGACCCTCATTTTTCCGCCGTAAGGTAAGGGGGGGCGGATTTTGTTCTTCGTTATATATCATAAAGAGGAGGTCCCCATATGAATTGTATCGAACGATTTTTCTCCCATTCCCATTGGAAATATACAATAACCCATCCCGCATGGCTATGTCGGTTTTTCGGTTACTCCGTTCTCCCTCAAGATTAAAAAGATCAATTTGATCTTCCAGTTTTCCAATATTAATAGTGAAAAGATCCTTGCGGGCGACGGAAGGGATCTTCTCCCGAAAACAACCCCCTAAAAACACCAAGCTCATAAAAACAATAAAAAAAATTCTCCGCATAAAAGAACCTTAGACGGGTACCGGAACCTTGTCAACGCTTTTATTACATTACTCATCGGGAAATATTCAATGCCGGCCGAACCGGCTTCAAGCCCCGGGGTAAGACCAGTTTGGGAAAAGCTATTAAGCCCCATATTAAACCGTCCGCTTTTCCGTTTAAATCCAAGGTTCTTTCCCAATTAAGACCTTAAAACTCCCTTGCCTTCAAATAGCCGGGGGACTATACTAAATTCATACTATACGGGGAGTCTTTTATGGACAAAAACGCAATCTTAGACCGGGCGAAGGATTATATAACCAAAGAAACAGACGCTTATTTCAGGGCCGAGGTGGAAAAACTCCTGGCCGCCGGGGACCTTAAGGAACTGGAGGATCGGTTCTACCGGAACCTGGAGTTCGGTACCGGAGGCCTGCGGGGGGTGATAGGGGGTGGATATAACCGGATGAACACCCTGGTGGTCAAAAGCGCTACCCAGGGCCTTGCCGCCTACCTCCTCAAGGCCGTGCCCGATAAGGCTGCGGCGGGAACCCTGAAGGCGGCGATCGCCTATGACAGCCGCCATTATTCGGCGGAATTTGCCGAAGCCTCGGCGTTGATCTTTGCCGCCAACGGGATCAAGGCTTACCTCTTTTCTTCCCTCAGACCTACCCCGGAACTGTCCTTTTCCATCAGGTATCTGGGCTGCGATACGGGGATCGTGGTTACCGCCAGCCATAACCCTCCCCAGTATAACGGGTATAAGGCCTACTGGAACGACGGTTCCCAGGTTATCCCCCCCCATGATCAGGGGATCATCGACGAGGTAAACGCCGTTAGGGAAATAAAAGAAATAAGCCGAAATGAAGCCCTTCGCCAAGGGCTCCTGGAGATAATTGATAAAGACGTGGACGAGCCTTATCAGGCCATGGTGAAAAGCCGCCTCTTCCGGCCGGATCTGATCAAGGCCAAGGCCGGAGAAGTGAAGATCGTCTATACCCCCCTCCACGGTACCGGGGCAAAACACGTAGAAAAGGTCCTCGGAGACCTGGGGCTCAAGGTTATTACCGTCCCCGAACAGCGGGAGGGGAACGGGGACTTCCCCACGGTGGCCTTCCCGAACCCCGAGGAAGCGGCGGCCCTGGATATGGCAATAAAATTGGGAAAAAAGGAAAAAGCCGATGTGGTAATGGCCACCGACCCCGACGCGGACCGTTTTGGCATTGCCGTTCCCGGCAAGGACTCAGGCGGAGAAGCCTACACCCTGTTAACGGGAAACCAACTGGGGGCGCTCCTGGCGGATTATATATTCCTCTCCCTTAAGGAGACGGGGAAGATGCCGGCAAAACCGGTGATGGTTAATACCATCGTTACCACGGGAATGCAGAAGCGGGTGGCGGCCTCCTATGGGGTGGAATGTATTGAATGTCTGACGGGTTTTAAATGGATCGCCGATATCATGCGCCGTTATGAAGGCGGGAGCGGCAAGACCTTTGTGTTCGGCACCGAGGAAAGTTACGGTTTCCTCATAGAAAACGAAGTTCGGGACAAAGACGGAGTTTCCGCCGCGGCCCTCACCGCGGAGATGACCCTCTACTGGAGGAGCCTGGGAAAAAGCCTCCTCACCCGCCTGGATGAACTCTATGTGAAAAACGGTTATTGGCAGGAATTGGGGATCTCCAAATACTTTCCGGGCCCCGAAGGCCCGGCCATCATGAAGGGGATCATGGATAAGTACCGGGGCAATCCTCCGGCAGCCCTGGGGGGAGTCAAGGTAACCGGGGTCCGGGACCTTGCCCGGGGCAGTGAAGATCTTCCCCCCAGCGATGTCCTCCAGTTTTTCCTTGAGGACGGAACCGTGGTCAGTGCCCGGCCCAGCGGTACCGAGCCGAAGATAAAATTTTACGCCACTTGCTGCGCCGATGTAGGAAGCGGCGGCCTCCACGCGGCCAGGGAAGAAGCGGCCCGGAAACTGGAGGCTATCAAAAAGGATATAAACCGGGCGATCGGGGATTAACAGGAGAGGCGGCGCCAAGATCCGGCAGTTCAGAGGGCCATGATTTTGAAAGACAGGCTTTGCTTGTCCGGCCCCCTTGAAAAATGCGGTTTTGTAAGATTTCGCCTGAAAACCGCAAAAATTGACGCCAAAACAACCGGTTCGGGAAGCGGCGCGGGAATTTTATGTTTTTTGGACAGGTACTTTTATTTTTTATTCTTTAGGGATATTCTAGGAGTCAAGGAAGTTGTTTCAAAATCGAAGTTTTGGACCGGCTTTTCTTTTATTTTCGTAGTTTTTTAAGGGAGGTAAGGATGAAACCTCATTTTATACCGGCTTACGGAGGTTTTCTCGCGGTCCTGGTACTATTTTCCGCCTGTTCGATCAACAAAATGGCGATCCGGGCGGTATCCAACGCTTTAACCGGGGAAGGAAGCAATTCCGTCTTTACCGGAGATCCGGATCCCAAGCTGGTGGGGGATGCCCTGCCCTTCGCGATAAAAATGTATGAAACCCTCTTATCCTCTAATCCCGAACATCAAGGCCTGATCCTCACCACCGGATCCCTCTTTATCATGTACTCCAATGCCTTTATCCAGGGACCGGCGGAATTTTTACCGGTCACCGAGTATGAAAACCGGCTGGCCGCTCTGGAACGGGCAAAAAGATTCTATCTCCGGGGAGCGGACATCCTCTACGGGGGCTTGGATAAAAAGTATCCCGGATTCAGCGAGGCTTCGTCCCTTGACGGCACCCTGGAACCGTACCTGGCCCGGATGAAAAAGGACGATGTACCCCTCCTCTACTGGACCGCCGCGGGCTACCTCTCCGCCTATTCCCTGGATCCCTTTGACCTTGCCCTAGGCCGCCGGGTGCCGGATCTGATGTTCCTCATAGACCGGGCCTATGCCCTGGATCCTGATTTTAACCACGGGGCCCTGGATGAATTCTATATCCTCGCCCTCTCTTCTCTGCCCGAATCCATGGGGGGGGATAAAAGCCGGGTTGAGGAGCATTTCCACCGGGCCCTGGAAAAGTCCCAAGGGATCCTGGCGGGACCCTATGTCTCTTATGCCCAGGCGGTCTCGATCCCTGCCCAGGATTATGATACCTTTAAAGACTATTTGGAAAAGGCCCTGGCCCTGGATGTGGACGCCGATCCCGACAGCCGCCTCTTGAACATTATTGCCCAGCGTAAGGCTCAAAGTCTTTTGGATGCGGTTTCCGATTATTTTATTGATATTGATACCGGTGAAGAATGGGATAGTTACGAGTAACGGGAGCGATTCCAAAATACCGGATTTTTAAGGGCTTAACGCCGAAAAAGGAGCATTGACATGACGCATAAAAAATTTGTCCGCTTTTCCCTTGTTCTCCTTGTTTTTTTGTTCTGTGTTACGTCCCCCGGTTTTCTTTACGCACAGCGTCAGCGGAAGATCACCATCAATCTGGCATCCTCCCTCCCGCGGAATTCCCCCTGGGGAAGGACCCTGGATAGAATAGCCGCCGAGTGGAGCCGGACCACCAATGGGGAGGTAGATCTACACATCCTCCACCAGTACCCCGGTTCCGAGGGGGATTACCTGATGAAACTCCGGCAGGATAAAATCCAGGCGGCGATCTTTACCAGCATCGCCCTCAATTCGGTAGCCCCGGAAGTTATGGCCCTGAGCATCCCCTTTCTTATCCGGAATAATGAGGAACTGGACGTGGTATTACAGGAGGTACGGCCGGTCCTCAATTCCCGGATTGAAGAAGAAGGGTATATCAACATGGTTTTGGTCAAAGCGGGCTGGGTCAAGATCTTTTCCCGAAGCCCCATTTATACCCCCCAGGACCTTAAACGCCTTAAAGTGGGAACCAACCCGGATGAACAGGAACTCATGGATGCCTTCAGGACCATGGGATTTCAGATGGTCCGGGTAAATTTGACCGATGTGGCCCAGCGGCTCAACAGCGGTATGATCGACGCGATTTACCAAAGCCCTATCTCCGTTTCCGCCTTTCAGCTTTACCGGGTCGCCAAACACATGAGTACCGTCAACCTGGCTCCTTTTATGGGAGGGGTTCTGATGAGCAAACGTGCCTGGGCCAGAATTCCCTCCCAATACCAGGGCCCCCTTTTGGAAATAGTCCGGCGGGCGGGTACGGAAATTGAAAATTCCTTTCAACAGGGAGAGGAAGATGCTATAGCCAATATGAGGCAAAACGGCGTCAGTATAAACCAGGCAAGTCCCCAACAGGAACAGGAATGGTACCAGGAAATAAACCGGCATATTCCGGATTTGGTCAACCGGAATGTTTTCCACCGGGGAATGTACGAACGAATCCAGGCCATTCTTCAGAATTACCGGGGACGGCAGCCATGAGCGGGTCGGGGAAAGGGCAGGAAAAATCCCAGGGGACATCCATCCTCATCTTGATTGAAAACGGGTTCTGTGTTCTTTCCCTGGCCTTTCTGACCCTGCTTCCTGTATCGGAAGCGGCGGCGCGGATCTTTTTTAAGACCGGTATCAGCGGATCTTCCCAGGTTATGATCCATCTGCTCCTTTGGGTAGGGATGTTCTCCGGCATGGCCGCCACCCGGAATGAAGAACACCTTGCTATTGCCCTGGTTCAGTATTTTTCCGGGGAGGGTATCAAACGCCGGCTTCGGATTTTTGTAAACCTTCTCTCCGCTTTTGTGGTCACGGTTATCGCCTGGACCGCGCCGGCGTTTATCAGAATCGGCCTTTCAGGAAGGATAATCGGTTTTATCCCGGATCGCCTGTTTGCCCTGATCATCCCCCTGGGATACGGGGTTATCGCCTGTCGTTTTGCCCGGCGGACCGGGCTTTCAGGCTGGAAGCGGGTATTTCCCGTTCTGGCCATACTTCTGGGGACCCTGGTGTCCTTTCCATCCATAGCAAAATTCATCTGGGAATTCGATCTTCCCCTATGGGCCTATGATCTGTCGGATCTTTTTTATCTGGGGGCCTTGTATCTTAAAGTACCGGTGGTGATCTTCCTCCTCCTCGCCGCCTTGGCGGGAACCCCCCTTTTTGTGATCATGGGGGGACTGGTTCTCATCTTGCTGGAGGCAGCAGGGAGTCAGGTTGATACGGTGTCCACCGACATTTATTCAGCCCTGACCAATGACAACATCATCGCCATTCCCCTTTTTACCCTGGTGGGATTTTTCCTTTCGGAAAGCAAGGCCGGTATCCGGCTGGTGGAAACCTTCCGCAGCCTCTTTTCCTGGCTTCCCGGGGGAATGATCATCGCCACGGTAATTATCTGCGCCTTCTTCACCTCCTTTACCGGGGCGTCGGGGGTAACAATCCTGGCCTTGGGAGGGATCCTCTACAGCATCCTCTCGGAGCATGTTAAATACCCGGAAAAATTCTCCATCGGCCTTCTTACTTCGGCGGGGAGTGTGGGCCTCCTCTTTCCCCCCAGCCTTCCCTTGATCCTGGTGGGGGCCATGGCCCAACTCAATGTTTTTCACATGTTTTTAGGGGGCCTTATCCCCGGCATCATCCTGGTTGCCGCGGTGATCATCTTCGGAATTGCCGCGTCAATCAAGATTAAGATTCCCGTGGAACCCTTTAGTCTCAAGAGGGCCCTCCGCTCCCTCAGGGGTTCGGCTTTGGAGATTATCCTTCCTTTCTTTCTGGTGGTGAGTTATTTTACGGGTTTCCTCTCCCTGGTGGAAATCGGCGGAGTGGCGGTAATCTATATTTTTATCACCGAGGTACTTATTCACCGGGATATTACCCTGGCCCAGGTTCCCCAGGTGTTTCTCAAATCGGTTCCCATTATCGGCGGGGTCCTGGCCATCCTGGCCCTGTCCCAGTCCCTGTCTTTTTATATTGTGGATACCAACGCGCCGATGATCCTCGCGGACTGGATGCTGGAAACCATCAGTTCCAAATTCCTCTTTCTCCTGCTCCTCAACCTGAGCCTCCTCGTGGTGGGGTGTCTTATGGACATCTTCTCGGCGATCCTTATCGTTTTACCCCTGATAACCCCCTTGGGTATGGCCTACGGGATCGATCCGGTACATTTGGGGATCATCTTCATCACCAACCTGGAAGTGGGCTTCCTTACCCCTCCGGTGGGGCTCAATCTTTTCCTGGCAAGCTACCGGTTTAACAAACCCTTTGTGGATATATGCCGCTATGTCTTTCCCTTTCTCCTCATCCAACTGGCGGTGGTACTCCTCGTAACCTATATCCCGGCCCTTTCCACGTTCCTCACCCGGTTCTTCTAAAACCCCGGAACGAACGATGGACAAGCGCCGCCGGGATCAGGGAGGATTGTCTACAGCAAGCCTCCCGCCCAGCGCAGCCCCCGGTGAAGGATCCGCCGGAAATTAGGATCCCCGTAAACCCGGTTGTCGTGCCCGGAGGCATAACAAAACACCCGGCTGTTTTGGTATTGCCGGGTCCAGGCGATATGCTTCATACTCCCAGGGGTATCGGCGGCAATCAGGATCCGGCTGCCCTCCTCTTCCGGCTCCCCCACACCATAGGTTTCGTCCACCACGGTAAAATCCGAAAGCCCCGTCGTAATGGGATGGTCCCGGTCAATGATGTGTTCCTTCACCGTCTGATTTTGGGTATAGGTAAAGGAAGCGCCCCCCCGGTTTCTCAGTCCGCAGACCCCGGTAAAAAGGTCCCAATCCTGGAAACAGAGCAGGGCGTGATGCAAAAGCACCAGGCCCTGACCGGTTTTACCCAGTTCCCGCTCCATATAGATCCGTAAGATACTGTTTTCCGCGGGGGGATCCCAATGTATATTGTACCACAGGACCGCGGAATAGGTTTGTTTATTTTCCTCGTCTTGTATAAACAAATCCAGGGGCTGCACAAAGGTTTCACAATCCGTAAAAGAATCCAACATCTTTTGAAACCCCACGACATCATAGGGATGATTTTCCACCAACACCGCAACCCTCATCCGCTTATCCATTTCAGACGCCTCCTTTTCTGATATTCTCCGTAACAAAAACCCTAATGATACACCTTCTCCCGCAGATCCCGCAAAAAAGCCAGGGTTATATCGGTCTCATACCGGAAATCCGGTTCCTGATGTTCCCGGGTACTCACCCAAGGACAGGCGGCCGATACCCCCTTGTCATATCCGGCGTCTTTTAATACTCGAAAGAGGTGCAGCAGCACTTCTTTCCGGTTCCCCACATTGGGCTGGGCGCCTCCGTCTCCCTGGACATGTACGTTAAGACAATAACCGGGATATTTGAGAATATCCTCCAGGGGTTGATCCAGTTCAAGAAAATAGTTCAGGTCCGCCATGACCTTAACATTTTTTCTGCCGGTCCTTTTTGCGAATTCCACCCCCTCCAGGTAGCGGGGAAAGAGGGTATCCTGCTCCGCCTGGGGTTCCAGGGCAATCTCCATACCGTATTGGGCGGCAAAATCCGCGGCAATATTAATGGTGCTGATGGCCTGATCTATGGCGGTATTCCGGTCGAATCCATCCTGGCAGCGGAAATGCCCTCCCCAGGCGCCCAAGTATTTAACCCCCAACTGCGACATCCGGTTAATCGTTCTGGCAAGAGAAAATTCCAGCAATTCCCGATCATAATATTCTCCGCTGGCCCCCCGCCACATATTACCGGGACCCAGAAGATGGCTGGTTACCGGAGTCGGGCGGCCGTCGGCCAGGTACATCTTTTTATATTCCAGCCATTCCTTTTCCGAAAGGGTAGCATCGCCGTGAATACTGGCGGGCACCTCAAAATATTCCCAATCCCGGCTTAAGGCATTGATGGGTACCACATCAACCACAATACCTATCTTAAAAACTTGACTCATTTTCAAAATCCTCCAAAAAATTTATTCAAGGCCGCCCATACGGGATTTGAAAACGGCCCCCGGTACCACCCCTAAGCGGGGCGGCGCCGGACTTAATTCACAAAACGGGGCGGGTTGGCCGTCATATAATCGGACAGTTCCCGGGCTATGCCCGCGGTGGCGGGGGCATAGACATTTTTGATATAGGTTTCCAACTGCTGGTAGGGAACCTCACCGGTAATGTACCGTACCTCCAGACTGTTCAGGGCGCTTACCTGGTCGGGGAATTCCGTACCAATCCGATCCAGCATCTTGGTAAAACCGAAATAACACTTCAGGGCGGCCGCCTCCGCCGCCCCGGCCTCGGCCTGCCATTTGGCTATCTGAGCGGCGGTGGAACCTCCCTGCAAGGCGGGAAGCCCCTGGTAGGCGTGGGCAAAACCAAACATATTACTGGTCACCCGCTGGGCAGCCTGGGCTTGGGCGGAGGTCCGCACCACCGTGCGGGTATTGATGTTGTAGCTGGTGTAGTCAGCCCCCGCGAGACCTAATTGCATGGCTATAAATCCTTTCTCCCCATTGGCCCAATTGAGCAGCCGCAATACCGCATCCTGTTTTTCCGGTGAAGAACCGGCCTTTACATAATAGGCCATCCAATTACTGGGGGGCACGGCATAAACCGGTTTGTTCCCGCTATTTAGGACCAGGGGCGGACAATAAATAAAGTCATCCAGGTTCATGCTGTATCGTTCCAATAGGTTGGTGGTATAATTGGATTGGGATGCTCCCACGATACCGACCCGGCCCTGGGCTATCTTATCGTAATTCTCAGACGCGTTGTGGGTTATAAATTCCCGGTCTATGATGCCCTCCTCGTACATTGCCCGAAGCTGCCGCATATAATCCGGATAACGGCTTTTAAGGGGCCGCAGCTTGGCGCTGCCGTCCACATCGGGCATACCATGGTGCCAGCTTGAAATATTGTATGCCATAGAGAAAAAGTCGTTTTGCAGATGCCAGATCCCCGAATCCAGAGACGACTGCTGAGCATTCAGACTTACCCCGTAGGTATCGTTTCTGCCGTTCCGGTCGGGATCATTAAAGGTAAACGCCCGGCACACCTCCACAAACTCCGCTACTGTCCGGGGAGGTTTAAGGCCAAGGTTGTCAAGCCATTTTTTATTTATCACAAACCCGAATTTATCATAACTGTTTGGCCGGGGGATCCCATAAATTTTGCCGTCCGGCAGGAACACACAATCCCCGTATTGTTCTTTGGAGATATTCGCCGCCAAATTGGGGTATTGGGCGATACGGTCCGTCAGGTCCAGCAGCAATCCTTCCTCCGCCCACTGGGTCGCGAAAATATCGGCGCCGTAATGTACCAGATCGGGCATGAGCCCGGTGGAAACCAGCATCTTTACCCGATCCCCGTAGCCGTTCTGCGGGGGCGCTTCGATTTTAAGGCGGATGTTCAGGTCCTCTTCGATGAGGCGGATCAGGGGATTCCCTTCCAACTGGATCTCCGGGTTAAGCTGGAGTACCGCGCTTATTTCTATTGGTCCTGAACCCGCGGAACCGGCGCTTCTGCTGCCGGCACATTCCGCCTGTTTCGCCCCCAATAAAAATACCAATAAAACCAGGGTCAAAGCCTTTTTCATTTTTGTTCCTCCGTTATTATTTTTTACCATGCCAGGCATGGTAATACACCGTATCACCGGAATAACCGCCCCTTTCGGGGATGATATTCCTCTATCGTTATTCCTTTACAGAACCCAGGACGACACCCCGTACAAAGTACCGCTGCATAAAGGGGTAAATAAGCAATATAGGCAGAATCACAATGATGATCGCCGCCATTTTGAGGGTAAAGGGATGACTGCGGGCCAAGGCGGTGAGCATCGCCGATACCGGCGATACGGTATCGGTATTTTCTACCACCAGTTCCCGCAGTACCAAAATCAGGGGCCACAGCTTTCTGTCCGCGATGTACATCATGGCGGAAAAATAATTGTTCCAATAATTGACCGCGGAAAAAATAGTCATGGTGGCGATGGCGGGTTTGAGCAGGGGAACCAGAATTGAAAAAAGGATCCGTATCTCATTCGCCCCGTCAACCTTGGCGGCCTCCTCCAAAGAAGGGGGAATCACGGTTATAAAAAAATTCTTCATCAGGATCAAATTAAAACCGCCTATACACCCGGGCAAGATCAGCGCCCAGATACTGTTATAGATCCCCAAATTACGGACCAAAAGGTAATTGGGGATCATGCCGCCGTTAAAAAACATGGTAAAGAGGATCAGTCCCATGAACAAACGGCGGCCCTTCAGATTCGGCTTGGAAAGGGGATATGCGGAAACAACCAGCAAAAACACGCTCAGGATGGTTCCCGCCACGGTAATCGTTAAGGTTACCAGATAACCGGAATGGATAAGGTCATAGCCCCATATCTCCTTATACGCATGAAGGTCCGGATGAGAGGGAATTATTCTAAAGGGGTCCGAAAGGTATTCTTCATAGGACATAAAGGATGTAAAAAATACATACACAAAGGGGATAAAACAAGCCAGGGCAAACAGGGTGATTACCAGGATCGCGAAACCTTCCAAAAAATAATCCTCAGCTCCCCGGTTAAGGCTGACGGAATTTCTTCGCAACTTCAAAATATCCCTTCCTTGCCGAACAGTTTTGCCGCGGCGTTAGCCGACATGAGAAGTACAAATCCGACCACCGAACCAAAAAGCCCTACCGTGGTGGCAAAAGAAAACCGCCCGTTGATAATACCCAGGCGGTAGGTATAGGTTTCAAAGACCTCGGATACCGCCAGATTACTGCCGTTCTGCAGGATAAAGATCTGCTCAAACCCGTTATTCATCAGGTTGCCGATACTGAGGAGCAGCAGGATAATTATGGTCCCCTGTATGCCAGGAAGGGTGATGTACCAGATACGCTGCAGCCGGGAAGCGCCGTCAATGGTCGCGGCCTGGTACAATTCCGGATCAATGGAAGTTACCGCCGCGAGGTAGATGATGGTGTCCCAGCCGGCGTTTTTCCAAATATGGGATATCACGGCGATCCCCCGGAAGTATTGCGCGCTGCCCAGAAAAAACACCGGTTCCCCTCCCAGGGCCTTAATAAAATTGTTCACAATCCCCCAGGACGGAGACAGGAGATTAACCAAAATACCGCCTATAACTACCCAGGAGATAAAATAGGGCAGATACAACAGCGTTTGAGCGATCCGCTTGAAGGTCAACAGGGGGATCTCGTTCATCAGCAGGGTGAGGATTATAGGAATAGGGAAAAAGATAAAGAGCCGTAAAATGCTTAAAAAGAGGGAATTCCCCATTACCCGGTAAAATGTATCAAGGCTGAAAAGATATCTGAAATTTTCGAGTCCCACCCAGGGGCTGCCCACAATGCCTTTGGAGAATTTAAAATCCTTAAAAGCCAATATAAGGCCGTACATGGGAACATAATGAAAAATAATAAAATAAACCAGGCACGGTAACAGCAAAAAGTAGAGATACCGGTTCATCCAGAAATAACGGCCCCATCCCCTGCTTTTTTGGGAAAGCAAGCCCGAATCATTTTGGATCATATTATTCCCTCCCCAGGGTCCTCTGGTTTTATGCCGAAAAAAATTTCTTACGGCAACCTCACCCGGCAAATAACGCGGCACTAAATAGAGTAATAATCAGAATTTAAAAAAACAGCGGGATTTTCAACAGCGGAATTTAATACTGACCTGGGTAAAACGGGGTTTCTCCCTGAATGCCCAATGAACATAGCGCATCAAGCAGTAATACTCCTGGGAATGGGTATCGCAGGGATTAATATAGGGATAACCATGACACAGCTCCCACAGCATCGGTGGTTGTGCAGAACCAACATTGTCATAATTATAAAAACAATCATCCATAGGTACTTCCAATTTCACAGCGGAACACCTGGGGTTTACAAATGCTCCTTATAATACCTCATAATATCTTCCTTATTATAAATTGAGGAATTCAAAATTGTCAAGCTTTTTTATTTTTTCTTTGCGGCTTTTTCAAAACATGACGCTTTGAAAAATATGCGGCCAGGGTTGGGACCGGCCGGGAAAGCGGCTGCTTCCCGGCCGGCCGAGGATCTGCGGTCCTGCGCGTTTACCCGTTCCGTTAAAACAGCGCGCAAATGCCGCCCGAAGGAAGCTGTCCGTAAGGTTTTCGCACCTCTTCGGGCAGCCCCTCCTTACGGGTTCTCCCGTAATTCGTAGAGCTGCTTCAAGTTACGGAGTTTAAAGGTCGCCTTTTCCTGAATCTGCCGGACCCGTTCCCGGGTTATACCCAAAAGTTTTCCCGTTTCTTCCAGGGTAAGGGGCCCTTCTCCGGTCAGTCCAAATCTGAGCTGGATAATCTTCATCTCCCGTTCCGAAAGGTGGGACAGAATATCCTCCATGGTTTCCTGAAGGGTCATGGAAAAAACCATTTCAAAGGGTTCTTCCATGGTATCATCTTTGATGAGATCCGCAAGACGGGTCAGATTACCGTCATCCACAATAGTATCAAGGCTGGTGGTTTCCTGGGAGAGTTTTACGATCTCCTTCACCTTGGAAATGGATACCCCCAAATATTCGGACAATTCTTCTTCACTTGGGTCTCTGCCTAAATCCTGGGTCAATTGCTTAGCCACAAAATAACATTTTTTTATGGTGTTCAGCATATGGATAGGGATACGGATCACCCGTCCTTTATCGGCGATACTCTTAATGATAGCCTGCCGGATCCACCAGGTGCCATAGGTTGAAAAACGGCAGCCCCTGGTGTAATCAAACCGCTCTACCGCTTCTATGAGCCCGATATTACCTTCATCAATAAGATCAAGCAGGGACAAACCCCGGTGCTGGTAATTTTTGGCGATAGAAACGACCAAACGTAAATTAGAGTTGATCATCCGGTTTTTATATAAAAGCAGCGCATTTTCCAGGCCGGACCGTTCTTTT
Source organism: Spirochaetaceae bacterium (assembly GCA_031283755.1). Lineage (GTDB taxonomy): Bacteria > Spirochaetota > Spirochaetia > Treponematales > Breznakiellaceae > JAIRMO01. The sequence continues at coordinate 13,080 of JAITBE010000159.1, read as the reverse complement.
TGATACCCCCCGTCCGCTTCCCTTTCCTCATATTCCTTGGCAAGTTTCTGGATCTGCTGCCGCAATACCACGATCCGTTCACCGATTAACTGTTCTTCTTGAACTGTCAATAGCGGGTATTTTGAAATCTGTTTAAAATAAAGAGCCAAAGGATCTGTTTCTTTGGAAGCTTTCGATTTTTTTGTATTTTTCATTGATGAGAGTTCTGATGTTCTTTTTTTTGCACGGCTTCTTTCCATGCCAACATCACTCATAGGATGTAAAACCCCTTTTCTTCCTGTCTGTTTACTTTTCCCCAAAGTAGATACCGTTCTTGCCATATTACCACCTTTCTCAGGCTTTAGCTATATTTTTAACTATTTGTGAAACTATTCAGTAACCTTACGCCCGGGGGGCATGGGCCGGATCTATAGGATTATTATTCCGGTATACCAGAAAAAACAACTGTGGTTTTTCGGATACCGCATCAATGCCTAACTTTCCCAGTTCCGTTCCCGAAGCGACCCTGTCGCCTATCTTTACCGAGAGACTTTCACAACCGCCATATACGTACAAATAACCTCCTGTAACCTGTATTATCGCAACCTTTCCAAAACCACGGTAAGGTCCCGCGGATACTACCGTCCCCGGGACAAGATTCCGTATGGATTCTGATTTCTCCCCTAAAACCACTACCCCATTGAGTTTCCCCGTCATATAGGAGACTTCTTGAGCCCGCACCGGCCAGAGGATGGAAGTATCCACCTGCCTGGTTTCCATCGAACGGGTAACAACCCCGGCCGCCGGATTTGAATGCCCTCCCTGGGTAGCCGCCGCAGAAACCTCCGGAATAGCGGCGGCGGGAAGGGGAATACGCAATACATCCCCGGCCTTTAATACATAATTTTCCGCGATTTTATTGGCATTCCGAAGGGTCTGCAGGGTAATGCCGTAGGCCCGGGCTATCCCGTAAAAGGTTTCCCCCTTAGCTACCCGGTGTTCCTTAAAAGCAGCCGGAGCGGAAGTTTGAAAACTTTCGGGTATTTTAATACGTTGTCCCACTTGAATCCTCAGGACATCCGCATCGGTCATACCATTCAGGGATAAAACATCTTCAACTCTAACCCCATAAGACCGGGCTATAGAATAAATAGTATCCCCCCTTTGTATCACATGTACTGTTTCTTCGGCGAATATAAATACCGCCGAAAATAAAAGGAGATAAAAAAAGCTGTTTCTGACCCGCATATTGGTTCATTATCGGCATTTTTAATTTCCTACTATATGAGATTTATAGTCTGTTTTTGGATAATTCACAAGCATTTTTTCCCTGAATTTGTTAAGTAATCATAATATACTACTATTTTTTTTAGTTTTGTACAAAAAAAACGGTTTCTCTCATTTTTTGACCAAAAATTAAGTTGAAGGGGAAAAATTTATGCCGGCGCAGCCCTAAAAAAGGGGACGATTCCGATTTACCGCGGGATTTGTCTGCGGGAAACCCCCTTCCCAGCCCCACGGCTCCGATCAGGAGGTATATTTTGGAGGTGGCGGGAGTCGAACCCGCGTCCTAATACGCGAAATACCGGTCTCTACAGGTTTAGCCGCATTTTATTTTGTCGGGACAAGCTTAGCTTTGCGGCCCGCGGCCCGTCCGTATTCCGAAAATATCTCGTCGCACCCCGTCCGGAAGCGGAGCTTGACCAGCCTTGATTGCGACGGAAATTCGGCCCCTCAAGGCGGCGGAGCCGGTTCCCGCGTTCCGCTGTTTATGCAGCGAGAGCGTAACTGTCGTAGTCGGCAGTTAAATTGTTGCCGAATGTTAGGAGCTCGGCACTCCACCTGCAACCTGCACCCCGAACCGTACCAGTCGAAACCGGTGCACCCCCGGATCCAGAAAAATCAGCGATATGCCGGTCTTTCCGGTTCCTTATCTCTTTTACAAAAGCCTAAAATAATAGTATATTAGGCACATAGACCATGGTCAATAGGTAACGGAAACGAAAATTACCGTCCTTTGCTTGATCTATCAATATTGACGGGAAGGGTTATTTATATAGCTTTTTTATATCAAACGTAAAGGAAAACACCTCCTCATGGTTGCACTAAAAGAAACTGAAGAACTTCTGGTCAGGGAGATAGATGCATATCTGGCTTCACAATTTCCCGAAGATGCGGCGTTGGTCCGCCAGCGTTTTGTCTGCCTCAGGGCCTTGGGCGAAGCGGTTTCCTCCTTTCCTTCGGTACGGGATGCCCATACTCTGCGGGGAGTATTTCGGGACGAAGAAAAGCTGATAGAGGCCCTCTGCGATTTTATGCCTTCGGCCCGGCTGCTCCATATTCCGACAAAAATCGTGGCAACCAGGAGTTATTTGATTGCCAAGGCCCACGCGTTTTCCCTGCTTTCCATTTTGGTACAGGATACGGATCGATTTTATACCCCGATACGAAGCATTATATTTTCCATTATTTGTACTATTATGACCGAGGAGGTCTATTTATCGTTTTTATCCGACCCCGGTTTTTCCGGAGATATTAAATTCCGCCTGGCCGATGATCTCATTTCCCTATGGGACAGCGGAACCGACCCCCGATCGGTACAGCATTTACCCGCCCTGGAAGCCCTCTGGGCAGCCCGGGATGCGGCTCCCCCCAGTTTTGGCACCATGGATGGGGCCAGCGAGTTGATCCGGATATCCCTGGAACTGGAGAAGGATTGGCGGGACTTTCTGGTGTCTCATACGGACAATGACGAAACCCGGTGGGCCCTGGAGGAATTTCTTTTTGGCCTCTCCTATGAAGAAATCACCGAAGTCCGTTCCCGGCTTAGACGTTTTGGGGTAAGCGCGATTAACTATGACGAGATCCCTACCTTTTTGGGGAGCAAACCCGCCTATACCGAGGTAACCAACGCCGATCCCCGGGCTATCTATGATTTTTATGTGGATCGAAGGGACGCGGCGGCCTTTCGCAAACGGATCTCCGCCCCGGGTCCCAAAAGGACCCTGGAAGAAACTTACCTGCGTTACCGTATTGCCATGGAATGATATAAAAGTTTCACCCCGGCAACCCTAGCAGGCCTCCACTCACCTGAAACTACCTTATGATGTTATTTTTTTTATCCACCAGGAAAAAAATGACCGGAAATGGCTAAAAACCGAGGCGATTTCAAAATAACCGATTTTGAAATCGCCTCAACCGGCATTTTCAGTCATTTCCGTCATTGAAAGGCGCCCATTAGGAGCGCTTTTTCATTCGTACCGCTGAATTTCATCAAAAACATACTCCAACTGTATTCCGGCTTTTTTAAACATGGCCTCGGAGTCCTCCGCGTCATGGTAACGCCGCTGGCATACCACCCGAAGGATGCCGCAGTTAATAATCAACATGGCGCAGGTTCTGCAGGGGGTCATCCGGCAATACAGGGTAGCCCCGGCAATCGCGATACCCCGTTTAGCGGCCTGGCAGATGGCGTTTTGCTCCGCGTGAACCGTCCTGACACAGTGGGTGGTAACACTTCCGTCCTCGTGGACCATCTTTTTGAACTGGTGTCCCACTTCGTCGCAGTGGGGCAGCCCCGCGGGGGCCCCCACATAACCGGTCACCAGGATCTGATTATCCTTGGCGATCACACAGCCCGATCGTCCCCGGTCACAGGTAGCCCGTTTAGCGATAGCGTCGCAAACCTCCATAAAATATTCATCCCAACTGGGCCTTTTATACGGTTCCGTCATGATAATTCCCCCATCAATAGCGCCGATTCCAGGTCTTGCAGGGCCTGAGTCTGAAAAATCGCAAGACCGGCGAGACACCCAACGGGGTTATCAAACAGGGCAAATTTTGCAGCACCCCCGGACTCCTGAGGCTTTTTAAAGTCTATTGTACCGAATCGGTTGTTTGTATACAGTACTTCAAGATACTCTTTTGATTCAAGATAAATCCCGGGACTTTGCGGGCCAAAAAATCTTTTTAAAGGAATCCTATGAAACCAGTATCCTATCTTTCGGTATGTATGAACCCGACTTTCCAGAAAACCCTCTGTTTTTCTACGATAGTGGGGAATACGGTGAACAGGACCGGAAACCACCGTCTGGACATCGGCGGGAAAGGGGCAAATACCTGTAGAGTTTTAACCCAACTGGGAAAGTCCGCCGTCCATCTCACCCAGCTTGGGGGGCCGACCCGGTCTTTGTATTTGGAAATGTGTCAACAAGACGGGGTAACGGTTCAGTGGGTGGAAAGCGGAAGCCCCATTCGGTTCTGTTATACCCTGATAAATAAGGGAGATGAAAGCATCACCGAATTGGTGGAAGAGTCGGATCCGGTGGATTCCGGGACAGAGCAGCGGATACTGGACCGGTATATGGAACTCCTCCCGGAACAGGGGCTTATCATCATCTCCGGGGCCAAAGCCCGGGGGTTTTCCGACGCCCTGGTCCCGCTTATGGTCCGCCGCGCCAAAGAAATAGGCAAGGGGGTGCTGTTGGACCTCCGGGGGACGGATCTGCTCCGCAGCCTGGAATACCGTCCGGACCTGATTAAGCCGAACCTGTTTGAATTCGCCCAAACCTTCGCGCCGGATCTGATCCGCAACAACGAAATTATGGACGATGAAAAACGGGTTAAAGCAGGGATTCGGGAAATTTGCCGGGAGCTTTGCGAAAAATACCAATGCCGGATTGTCCTTACCCGGGGGGCCAAAGCCGTTTGGCTTGCCGAAGGGGATCGTTTTTCTGAAAGCGCCTTTGAGCCGGTAAAGCCGGTCAATTCCGTTGGTTCCGGGGATGCTTTTACCGCCGGACTTGCCGCCGCCTTGGGGGACGGCGCCTCCCTGGAGGATGCAGCGGCCCAGGGGATTCGCTGCGGAGGGTTAAACGCGGGGTTCCTTAAAGTCGGGGTTATCAGGTAGGGCCGGAGTTCCTTTGACTTGAGAGCTCTTGCCTATATCACGCTGAGGCACCTCTACAAACCCAACGAAGACACCCAGGAGCAAGCTCCGGGGTATGGACCAGGCCTTCCAATCAAGGTTTCTGGGATACCCTTAAATTAAACGCCCTGGGCAGGGCTAAATTAATCGGCCGCGGGAAGGGGATTTGTCCCCCGTAATTTGAGAATTTCCGTGCCGGCAAGGAGTACTATACCGATACCATGGGTATCGTTGAGCCGGGGCAGGAGGTGTTCCGCGTAATACCGCGGGTTAAAGGCAAACTCTGAGCCCTGGCAGACGCCGTGGATATTGCCGGCATGGTCAATCGCGTAATATTCCAGGGCTTTCCAAGCCTTTTCCGCGGCTTCACGGTAGGGCGCCGCATCTTCCAGCCAGCGACGGCGGATTCCCCGGGAAAAAGCGCAGATGAACATGGCGGTACAGGAGGTTTCCGGATATGACGCGGGCATATTGAGAACCTGATGCCACAGGCCCTTTTCATCCTGGCAGGCAAGAAAACCGGCGCAGAGGTCCCGGAAAAACATGAGCAAAAAGTCCCGCCGGGGATGGTCCTCGGGCAGCGCCAGGAGGAGTTCGGAAAGGGAAAAAACCGTCCAGCCGTTTCCCCGGCCCCAGGGTATGCCGGTGTTCATCTTCCGCTTAAAGTCGTAGACATGGGCCATGAGTTTTTCATCTTCCAGGTACAGAAGTTTTTTAAACCCTTCGAACTGGGAAACCGCGTCGTCGAGGATCGAAGGGTCTTTTTTATAAGCGGCGTAACGGCAGAGAAAGGGAACGCTCATGTAGAGGTCATCGGCCCAGAGGGTGCCGTTGTGGAAATGGTGCATGAGGTTCTTGCGGAAAAAAGTACCGTCTTCCAGCCTGTCCTGGCGGCGGAGGATAAAATCGCCGGCAAATTCCACCGCCCGGCGATAATCCCCCAGGTCCCGGTCCCGGGCAGCTTCCAGAACCAGAGCGCCAAAGGAACCGCAGTCGTCCAGGCTGTCGATAGACGTTAAGAGGTGGTGTACCGCCGAAGACCCCCCAAAATGATCCCGGTCAAAAAGGGCGTAATCCAGGGTACGCAGGGACTGGCGCAGGTGGTTTGAAACATAAGAACCCGCGGTACATGGCAAGCCTTTTTTCTCAAAGTAACGGGCTGTTTCCACAAGGCCGTAGAGGGTAACCCCCAGGGGGTAGTTCCAATGGCCGTAGAGGGGGTTGTCGTTGTAAAGCCGCGCCCAGCCCCCGGGGAGGTCCAGGCGCCACCAGGTCTTTTCGTCCCCTTCCCCCACCAAAAGATCCGGATCGAAGGGAAGCAGCGCCTCTTTAGGGGTCATCTCGAAAAGACCGGCATAAAGCCAGGGGAAAAAACCGCCCTCCCTCCAAAAGGGGTTCGCCAGAGAAAGTTCCGTTCCCCGGTCCGCTTGGGTAAAGACGCGGTCAATTGAAAAGTCCCAGGCTCCGGCTGCGGGGCCTTCGCTTATCACCGCAATCTGATTCTTCCCCGGCGCAAGATGAGCCTTTGCTTCATAGACGCCGGAACCTTCTTTTTCAAAGACCTTTTCACCATTCATAAAGAACACGCATCTTCCTTCATGCCTCCCCCGGATAACGCAGGGGGCGCCAATAAGGGCCTCCACTGAAGTCCGGGCCAGGGCGTGTTTCCCCGGCGCCTTGCCGAATATACGGCCGAAAACACCAACATCCGTTTCTTCTGCCTTCCACGCAGGCAGGGGAAAACAGCGGGCTGACAAAAATTCGGGGGAAAGGTCCGCCAGGGATTCCGCCAGGGGCGGGGTGTAATCAAAACCCTCAATACCGGGGAAGGATGAAGTCCCGCGGTAAAAATAGTACGCCAGTTTCCCCAGCCATGCGCCGAATTCGCCGCCGAACCCCGCCTTGGTGCGGGTAAAGCGCAGCACCAGGTGATTCCAGCCCTTTTTCACCGGCAGGGTAAGGGAGACCGGATTATGGTCATACCGCTCCGCCCGAAAGTCGGTACCATAGATTTCCTCGCCGTTCATCCAAAGTTTGGCGGGCCCCCGGGGTATCAGCGTAAAAAGAATCGTGCCCCCGGTTTCCGCCGGGTACTTCCCCCAGGCATACACCAAAGAACCGGGGGGCGCTTGGGGGAAAATCGAGGAAAAATCAGCTTCGTAACGGGAATCCCGGTTCCGGACTAAACCCCGGGTGGTAAAGGGCCGGGCCGTATACGGATAGGGCGGATTGGCGCAAATATAACGGCCGGCAATAGTTGTCAAGGTCCTTTCGATGTCCCCGCCGCTGCGCCTGCCGATTGATTCGGCCTCATCAAAATACCGATCCATCATTCAACCCTTAAGGCCCGATGTAACAAGGCCCTGTACAATGTACTTCTGAAAGATAATAAATATGGCGAAAACCGGGATCAGCGAAAGGGTTCCCATGGCAAAGATGGCGCCCCAGTCGGTGGAAGTCATGGGATCACTGAACATCCGCAGGGCCAGGGAAACGGTAAAACTGCGGGGCCGGTTCAGATAAAGAAGGGGCCCCAGAAAGTCATCCCAGCGCCAGTAAAAACTAAAAATCATGGAGGTGATGATCGCCGGTTTTATCAGGGGAAAGATGATCCGCGCAAGGATCGTGAATTTATTGCAGCCGTCTATCATGGCCGAGTGGTCAAGATCCGCCGGAATGCCCTTGATAAACTGGACCATCAAAAAGATAAAAAAAGCCTGGCCGCAAAACTGGGGGACGATGAGGGGCAAAAAGGTGTTTACCCAGCCTATTTTCTGAAAAATAATAAACTGGGGCACCATTACTACCTGGTAGGGCAGCATAAGAGTCAGGAACATGCAGCTATACCAGAAGCCGTTCCCCCTAAAATGGATCCGGGCGAACCCATAGGCTACCAGCGCCGAAGACAATACCGCCCCCATGGTCGAAAGAATCGTGTAAAAAAATGAATTACCGAAAAACACGGCAAAAGTGGTAGCGTTGTTGTACTTCCAGCCCCGCAGGTAATTATCGAACCTGAAATTCCGGGGGATAAGGGAAACCGAATTAAAAATCTCCCGGGATTCCTTAAAAGAGTTTGAGATCATCCACAATATAGGGTAGAGCATAAAAAAACCCAGGATAATTACACCGCAGTGAAAAGCGATGTTGTTCAACAACAGACCCAGTTTTCTTTTTTGAACATTGGTCATGGTTTACCCCTAGGATTCGTAAAATACCCATTTGCCGGATGTTTTGAAGATGAGCCCCGTAAAAAGGGCAATGATCAAAACCAGTACCCAGGCCATAGCGGAGCCGTATCCCATGTTAAAATATTTGAACGCCCGCTGGTAAAGATACAGAGCGTATACGAGGGTCGAATACTGGGGGTCCCCGGAACCGCCTGAGACCACAAATGCCTGGGTAAACACCGTAAACCCGTTGATAAGCTGCATGATCAAATTGAAGAAGATCACCGATGTCATCTGCGGCAGGGTAATATTGAGAAACTGCCTGAAGGGCCCTGCCCCGTCAATGGAGGCGGCTTCATAATAGGTTACCGGGATCTGCCGCAGGCCCGCCAGGAAGATGAGCATGGAAGAACCGAATTGCCATACCGCGAGGATAATGAGGGTCCAGATGGCCGTATCAGGCCGGCCTATCCAACTGATAGTGGAATCAATGCCGACAAAGGCCAAGGCGGCGTTGAGGGCGCCGTCGGACATAAAAAGCCTGCGCCACATCACCGCAATGGCAATACTCCCCCCCACAATGGAGGGAAGGTAGTACACCGCCTGGTAGAGCCGGATCATGCGGGAGGTCCTGCGGAAAACGAGGGCCACAAAGAAAGCAAAGACGAGCCGCGCCGGAACCGAAACAAAGGCGTAATAGAAGGTAACCCCCAGGGATTTCCAGAACAGTTCATCCCCCAGCATACGCCTGAAATTTTTTAATCCCGAAAAGACCGGAGTTGCCAGGATGTCGTAATCGGTAAAGGAATAGTAGAGAGAAATGAGTATGGGGAATATGGCAAAGGCAAAAAAACCCGCGAGCCAGGGACTGATAAAGGCGTAACCCGCAATATCTTCATGGAGACGCCGTTTCGCCGTGGTATAGATCATCATCTACCTCCTATCGCAGATCCACCGCCGGTACCACATCCATATCGTCAAAGGTCTGATTTTCCCCGGCCATGGCCCAAATAAAGGTGTACGAAGCAGTCCCCACCCCCGTGTGAATCGACCAGGAGGGGGAGATAACCGAATCCTCGTTTCGAAGTACCAGGTGCCGGGTCTCCCCGGGTTCGCCGTGCATATGGAAAACCACGGCGCCGGGATCGATGTCGAAGTAAAAATAAACCTCCATACGCCGCTCATGGGTATGACAGGGCATGGTATTCCACACCGATCCTTTTTCCAGAATAGTCATTCCCATTACCAGTTGGCAGCTTTGACAAACCGCGGGATGTACGTACTGGTAGATGGTACGGACATTTACGTTAGCCTGATCGCCGAGTTTCCGGGGGTTCGCCTTTTCAATGGGGATAAACACCGCGGGATAGGCCCTATGGGCCGGGGCGCTGGCCATGTAGAATCTTGGCGGATCCGCCGGGTCCAGGGAAGAGAACGACACATCCCGTACCCCCTTGCCGATGTAGAGGCCGTCGCCTTTTTTCATGTCATAGTTCAGGTCCCCGGCCTTTACCCTGCCTTTCCCGGCAATACAGATAATGCCGAGTTCCCGGCGATCCAGGAAAACATCGCTGCCGAAATCCTTTCCGCCTTCAAGGACAAGTTCCTTTCTAACCGGAGACGCCCCGCCGAAGACTACCCGGTCGGTATGGGTATAGCAAAGGCTTATCTCGTCGGGAACAAAAACCTTGTCAAAGAGAAAATGGGCGCGCAAAGCCGCGGTATCATAGCGTTTTACATCCTCAGGATGTTCGGTGTAGCGTTTTTCTAATATCATGGACACCTCCTTTTTGAACCGGCTGCCCGGACTATTCAGGTGTCAGCCGTCTTTTCAAAATAAGCCGCATATTCGGTATAGATCCGCTTTCCCAGCCGCCGTATACCGCCGTTGAAATGTTTGGTGAAAAAAGGTTCCACCTCATCCTTTTTTTTATGTTCAATAATCGAAAAAATCTGTTCGTGTTCCTTGACTATGACCTTGAAATTCCGCACCCTCACAATGTCCAGCATCCTGAAACGGGTGTAATGCACCTGGGCGTGCTGGATCTTCCGCCACAGAAAATCCATGTCCATGGCGCTGAACCATATCCGGTGAAAGGCCGAATCTTCGTTGTAAAAATCCTGGGGGGTAAAATCGGTGCCAAGAAACACCCTCTGTTTGCGTAGAAAATACCGCAGCTTTTCCATCAACAGGCTGTCGTTGAGGTCGATAAAGTCCCGGACTACCTTTGACTCAATGGCGATCCGCATATAGATCATCTGTTTTATCTGATGAAGGTTTATAAGGCTGATCCTGGTCTCCCGGTAGGGCACGATTTCTATGAGACGCATATCGGAAAGACGCTGAAAAACGCTCCGCACCGGCGTGCGGGAAACGGAAAAGCGGCCGCAGATTTCGCTTTCCGATATTACCGTCCCCGGTGGAATAGTCAGGTTGAGGATCTCCCTTTTGAGGGTGGTGTAAATAGTTTTAACATTGTCCTGTTGCTGCGGAACAGCGGTCAGCGCGTCGGCCATGGCTTCCTCAAGGTTAAATGTATACAAAATCGATATATGTATACAACCTATATCTCCTCTGATTTTTTGTCAATGATTTTCGCGGCAGTTTCCCTAAGAAAGGCAACGCATCCCCGGCCCGTCACGGGGCCGCTGTTTTCAAGGAGGAGGTCAACGCCGGGCTTTTTTTCCATGAGGAGCTTTAACAGGCAGGGCCAGTCCAGCTCTCCGGTCCCCGCCGGAAGGTCCCCGGTTTTTTTCCCGCCCTCCATCCTGAAGTCCTTGAGGTGTACGGCCATGATCCTGCTCCCCAGGGTATCCAGGGCCTCCCTGAAAAATTCCTCCTGGCCTTGGGAAAGGCCGCCGCCGGGAATGAGGTTCACGGGATCGTAAATAAAAGCCAGGGCGGGCGACGGAAAGCGCTCAATGAGTTTTTCCATCAATTCGATTGAAGAAAGGGTATGGCGATCCGCTACCGCCTCTATCCCCACCATGGAACCGCATTTTTCCGCGGTATTAAGGAGCCGCTCCAGGGACGCACAGAAAAGGTCGAAGGTTTCCCGCTTTTTTGTATCCGGATGCCAGGAGCAGTCGGGATTACAGGAACCTGTTTCAGTCCCCACCAGGGAACAGCCGAAGTCCCGGGAGAAGCGCAGGTGTTCTTCAAACAGCCGGAGGCCTCGCTCCCGTTCGTCCCGGCCGGGATGTACCGGATTGATATAACAGCCAAGAACCGCAATGGCGATCCCCTTTTCCTCAAAGGCCCTCCGAAGACTCCGGGCGTAACCGGGGCTGAGGGATCCCGCCGCCGGAGGGCGGGAAAGGGCTTTTGACAGGGCAAGCTGTACGGATTCTACTCCGTAAGCGGCAATGGTTTGGGCCAGCTCCGCCGGGGGAAGGCTGCCGTAATCATGGGCCCTAAGGCCTATCCTTAACATAAAATCAGTATAAAAGACTTTAAAAGGAATGTAAAGACTTTTGAATTTTTATTGACAGATTAAATAAACAAACATATAATGTATTCAAATCACCATTATGTATACAAACACTATTTTTGTATACTTACTTAAATAACCGTGGAAACGGAAAGAACAGGGGGAAGAATATGAAAAAGATCAGTTTAATCCTGGCAGTTTTACTTTTTCCGGCATTTGCCTTTGGCACAGGGGGAAGGGACGGCGCCGCCGCAAACAATTACATGCGCCTGGCATGGTGGGGGAACACAGTTCGGGACGAACGGACCATCAAGACCGTGGAACTGTACCAGAGACAGAACCCCGGCGTTACTATTGAGACAGAAACCACCGGCTGGGCAGGGTACTGGGATAAACTCAACACCCAGGCGGCCGCCGGCAACCTGCCGGATCTCATTCAGCACGATTACGCCTATATCCTGCAATGGGCAGGGAGGAATCAGCTCAAGGATCTGACCCCCTATACGCAGAATGGTACTATCAATGTTTCCCGGATCCCCGAATCAGTCCTGGCCGCGGGGAAGCTTAACGGCAAACTCTACGCCATAAGCCTGGGGACCAACGCCTTTGGCATTGCCTATGATCCGGCGGTTCTGGCCAAAGCCGGGGTCAGCTTTGACAGCACCAGGTGGACCCTGAAAGATTTTGAAAACATCGCTCTGACGGTTTACCAGAAAACGGGAGTCAAAACCCTGCCCTTTTCCACCACTGATCCCAAGGTGAGTTTTGACAATTTTATCCGTCAGACCGGGAAGTCCTTCTATGCCGCCGACGGTAAAAGCTTGGGCTTTACCGATGGTTCCATGCTCAAGGAATTCTGGGATCTACAGCTCCGTCTTCTGAACGCGGGCGCTCTGGTTCCCGCCGAGCAGGCCTTTATCACCGTCAGCATAGAGGAGGACCCCTTCTCCAAAGGCCAATCCTGGTGTCAATTCGTTTGGAGCAACCAGTTCGTGGCTACCGCCAACGGCGCCAACCGGCCCATAGAATTGGCCCTTTTCCCGTCGATTCCCAACGCGGCGCGGTCCGGAACCTTCCTCAAGCCTTCGATGTTTTTCACTATCACCGCCAATGCTGAAAATCCGGATCTGGCGGCCCGGGTCTTCAACTTCTTCTTAAACGACAAGGGGGCCAATGACATCCTTATGGCGGAACGGGGAGTGCCGGTTCCCGAAGATGTACGGGATTATCTTGCCGGTAAAGTTGACCCCATAAATCAGAAGATTTTTGCCTTTATTACCCTGGCGGCGGCCAATTCCAGCGTGATTGATCCCCCGGATCCCGCCGCTTCCGGCGAAATTCTCGCCCTTTTCAGGGATACCACCGTACAGGTGCTGAACAAGAGCGTTTCTTCCGCGGACGCGGTTACCCGTTTTATGACTCGGGCGAATCAGATCCTCAGTAACTGATCCGCGTTCTGCCTTCCCGCCGGGCCGGGGCGCAATTGCCCGCCGGCGGCTAGACGGTCGTGGCCTTTTTTTACGCACGCTTTGGCGTGGCTTTTTTTTTCCCACGCCGTGCGCCGCCGGCGGGC
>JAITBE010000144.1 GCA_031283755.1 Spirochaetaceae bacterium | reverse complement strand
TCACCGGAATTTTTAAGAAAGACTAACCACGAAGGACACGAAGGACACAAAGGATGTATGAGGCAATGCTTTATTCCTTCCTTCTGCGCCTTGGTGCGCCTTTGTGGTTAAAAATTCTTCAATGTTTTGGTAAATTCTAGCCTCTGAAAAGTTAAATGACGTTGCCCTGTTTCCTCCCTCTCAGCCCTTGACCGCCCCGGCGGTAATACCGGCGATGATCTTCTTGTTAAAGAAGATAAACAGCAGCAGCGGCGGAATGGTAATCAGAACCACGTTGGCAAAGAGCAGGTTCCAGGAGCTGGCGTAACGGCCCATAAAATTGTAGAGGGTTAACTGGGCGGTGGGGTTTTGACCTCCCGGCAGAAAATACAGGGGATTTACAAAGTCGTTAAAGATGTTAACCGACGAGAGGACCGTTACCGTGGCGGTAACCGGCAGGAGCAGGGGGAAAATAATTTGGGAAAAGAGGCGCCCCGAATTACAGCCGTCCACATAGGCGGCCTCCTCAATCTCCCGGGGAATGGACGCGGTGTAACCCCGGTAGAGCATGACCGTAAAGGGAATGTTCAGGGCGGTCTCCACCAGGATCATGCCGAACAGGGAACGGTATATGCCGATACCCTGCATGACCCAGATGGTGGGCAAAATGGCCGGGGGCAGCATGAGCCCCGTGAGGATGAGAAAATTGATCCCCGTCATCCATTTATTGGCGACCCGCTGGAGGATGTATCCCCCCAGGGCGCAGACGACAATAAGCAGGATAATGGAACCGGCGGTGATAATGATGCTGTTGTAAAAGGCCCGGATAAGCATATAGTTCTGGGTGGCGATAGCCTCGGCGTAGTTTTCAAAATGAAAAACCCCGGGCCAGCTCAGATTCATCAGCCCCGCTTCCCGGCGGTCCTTGAGGGAATTGAGGAAGATAAAATAAAAGGGCGCCGCGAAGATCGCCAGACAAAAAACCATGGCACTTATATCCGTCAGCAGGATACGGGTTTTCTTTTTCATATTTCAACCTCCCGGCGGATAAGAAATTTGTAGAGGGGAAAAACAATCAGGCCGATCAGGAAGAACAGCACCACGTTGCCCGCGGTGGATAATCCGTAGAACCCGTAGGCGTACTGTTTATAAATTATCGAAGCCAGGGTATCGGTGGCAAAACCGGGCCCGCCCTTGGTCATGGTCCAGATTAAATCGAAGGTACGGATGCCGCCGATAAAGGCCAGGATGATCACGGTATTTATGGAAGACCGCACCAGGGGCAGGGTGATGTTTTTAAACCGCTGGAACCCGCCGGCCCCGTCAATGGCCGCCGCCTCGTAGTAGGTTTCCGGTATGGCCTGGAGGCCCGCGATGTAGATCACCGTGGCGACCCCCACCCCCTTCCACACGTCGGTCATGATCACCGAAAGCAGGGCGATATTGGTGTTCCCCAGCCAGTCCGGTCCCTGGATGCCGATTCCCGCGAGGAGACTGTTAAACAAGCCCCGGGAGGGGTGCATGAGGGAACTAAAGGTGAGGCCCACCGCGATGGTGCTGACCAGGTTGGGGAAAAACAAAATTGAGCGGATGATGTGTTTTGTTTTTATGGGCGAGGTGAGGAGTACCGCCAGACCCAGCCCAAACACGGCCTTAAAGCCGCAGGTCAATACAGCGTAGAGCAGGGTGTTCTGTACCCCGATGCGGAGAGAGTATTCGGAAAAAAAGGTTATAAAATTGTACAGCCCCACAAACCGGAAATCCGTTAAGGTCCAGATGGTCATACTGAAAAAGAACGAGATGATCGTGGGAAAAATAAAAATAACCGTATAGATAACGAGAAGGGGCGCCAAAAACCAGGCGTTGTATATCTTGCTTTTCAATTTGCATACTCCGCTCAAAAAACTGGATCGGCAAGATCCGTGGCCGTAGCCGTGGAGTTTGTTTGTGTTTTCAAAACACAAACAAACTCCGTAGAGAAACAACTAAAAACAATCTGTTTTTAGTTGTTTCTCCTACCAACCAGGCAAGTTCAACTGAATCGCCTGCTTTTGTACGTCCGCATCATAGGCTGTCGCTGCTGTCCTTGGCTCGGTGATCCCCGTCCCTACTTCCACGCAGATCTGTTCAAGATTGGGGCCCTTGACCGGGGATTCAAATTCCAGGGCCGGGGCGGTTTTACCCGCGTCAAAATAGGTCTGCATCTCCAGTACCGCGGGGTAGGAATCCGCGGGGAGTTTGAGCCCCTTGACGGAATAGGGCCCAACAGGTTTTACCTTGGAACCGTAGATATCGATTCCCTCCTGGGAGATATAAAATTCAAGGATCTTCTTACAGAGCTCTACGTTGGGGCTGTTTTTGTAAATATACCAGCCATCGGATTCCCATACGGTCAGGCCTTGCTTGTTGGGATCGTCCCCAGGCTGGCCGAAGACCCCGATGTCGTTGATGTATTCGGGGTAACCAGTGTCAATATTCTTTAACGTGTTTGTTAATATGGGATAATGCGCCCCTTGGCCGGTGGCGATCATTTCAACTCCCTGTTCAAAAGTGGTAGCCAGTGCGTCTTTGTTCAAATATTGCCGGGTCTCCCAGAGTTTCTCAAAGCCCCGCAGGGCCGCGGGAGTGGTGGCGATTTTCAGCCTGTTGGCGGTGTAGTCCGCGGGGAAATTGGGCAGGGCCGCCTTCACATTATACTCATCCGCCAGAACGAGAAGCTGGGCAGTCCATGTATCCTTGTAGGTTCCGACCAGGGCGATCTTACCGGCGGCCTGGACCTTGTTTAGGTTGGCCAAAAGGTCTTTCCAGGTATGGGGCACCTGAAGGCCGAGTTCCCGGTATATCCGCTTGTTGTAGAGCCAGGCGCCGGCCATGGTTGAGGCGGCAGGTACGGCGTATACCCGTCCCTTTACGGAAGCGGCGGTTTTAAAGGAATCGGTTACCCGGGACATCCAGGGTTCGTCGGTCAGATCCACGATACTCCGTTCGGGATTAAGCGCCTGGAGCAGAGAGCCGGTATTGTAGAAAAAGAGATCCGCCATATCCCCAGTGGCAAGCCGGGTTTTCATGATATTGTCCCCATCGGTTCCGCCGGGCCGGATCTCCACTTGCAGTTCAAAGCCGAATTTCTCCGCTGCGGCGTTCAGGACCGCCTCGGGACCGGTTAAATCGTTATTCTTGTCGATCAATACCGTCACCACCGGCTTTTTGGCGCTCCCCGTTCCCCCGGAACGGGACTGGGAACCGCCCCCGGCGTACAGCGCCATGCCAACGGCGAGGATCAAAAGAACACTCAGAATTTTTTTCTTCATCTTAACCTTCTCCTTAAAATAGTATTGAAAATATTGTAAGCCCCCCGTTCAGCCGTTGTATATGGAGGATATAACAATCGGCGTTGAAAAATCCAGCAC
>JAITBE010000047.1 GCA_031283755.1 Spirochaetaceae bacterium | reverse complement strand
GGTTTCCACCGGGGTATGTCCCCCCACGGGCAACGTCAGAGATACCGGGATGGTCTTAAAATCCCTGGCAAGCGAGGCGGCTTCTTCCGGGCCGGGTCGATAGGTCATAGGGTCTCCTTGATGATGTTTCTATGCGAAGAAACATCCGTGCATTACTATATATAGAAACACCAATAACTGTCAAGAGTTTTTTGGAATTTTTGGGGAAAATTTGCTGCCCTTACCACCGTCGGGAGTTGCTATTGCCCGGCCCCCTGCTCACAACACCAAATTCTGGGTATTCACTTTGCTTAGTATGTAATCGGCGAACTCTGCCACCTTCATCGGCGGCAGTTGCCTGCCATTCCCGGCCCAGAGCGGTAGGGCTATCATCTCCAACAGGGTCGGTATGGCGGTGATTTCAGCGTGTCTTTGAGTCCCGGTATCACGGCGTGGCCCCGGAAAAGGTAAAATATAAGGAACGGTAACCGGACCGCGCCGCCTTTTCCGGGCGTCTTTTCATCCCCTAAAAATTGAGGTTTGCTGCTAAAGAGGGGTAAATTATGGAAAAATGGTCAAAGTGTTACCGGCAGCGCCGTATCAATGCAATGATGGAACACCATTTTTAGGTTAAACAAACATTGTTTTTAAACTGAGTATTGCTGAAGGGGATTCGGAACAGCAGTATTTGTCATCCTAGCCGTATAGATTTCTATCTTGTGTTGACCCAAGGGAACGAAGCCGTCCAAAAGGGCAGTAAAAATCTGTTCAGGCAGCTTCCTTCAATCAGCTTCCTTCAATAAATTGGCTATTTTCTCCCAGGAACCGCTGAAACCCAACCGGGGTTTCCGGAAATTCCCAAATTATCCTTTGGCTTGATCTTACCAGGCTTTATATATTAGTATAAAATGAGTGATTTTATGCTTAAGAAAAACATAACACTGAATTATTGTTGGGATCAGCCGAAACCGGATTGGTGCGACATAGAATTACTGGAACGGGAACGATTGCCCCCGCGGGGATTTGTATATGCCTACGAGGACGCCGTTTCCGCCCGGAGAGGCCGGCCGGTTGAGAGCGGACGCTATCTTTCCCTAAACGGCGTATGGTCCTTTGCCTACGCGGATTGCCCCGCGGAGACGGACCCTCATTTTATGGATGAGAATTTTGACGACCGTTCATGGGATAAAATCGCCGTACCTTCGGAGTGGGAATTCTCCGGTTACGGCCGGCCCCATTATACCGATTCCCTTTCGGTATTTCCCGTGGCGGAAATCCCTATCCCGCCGGAATACAACCCCACCGGGTGTTACCGCCGCTGTTTTACCCTGCCCAAGGACGGATTGCTGACCTGTATCCGTTTTGAGGGAGTGGAAAGCGGTTTCCACCTCTGGGTAAACGGCTGTTTGGCCGGGTACAGTCAGGGAAGCCGTCTGGTAAGTGAATTTGACATTACCCCCCTGACCAGACCCGGCGAGAACGTACTGGCGGTGAGGGTATATAAATTCACCGATGGTTCCTACCTCGAAAACCAGGACATGTGGTGGCTGGGGGGTATCATGCGGGATGTCTGTCTTATCCGCCGGCCGGCTTCCCATATTGGGGATATCCGGGCAAAGGCGCTGCTTCTGGAAGACGGCGGCGGACAGCTGGAGCTGGGGATAGACTGTGTCTGGCCCCAGGGAGGCCGGCTGCGGGCGGAACTAGCCCGGGAAGGCCGGGTGTTGTGGCAGGCCGAGGCGGAGGCCGCAGAAACCCAAATTCTCAACGCCCGGTTGACGGAAGTTTCGCCCTGGAGTGCGGAAATTCCTGATCTATATGAACTCACGGTTCTATTGGATAATCCGAAAGGCCCCGGTGAGGCGATAAGCCTGCGGATCGGGTTCCGGCGGATCGAAATCACGGGAGGCCTTTTACGGATCAATGGGGCGGCCCTTAAATTCCGGGGGATGAACTATCACCTCTGGTCGGATACCCGGGGGCGGGGAGCGGATCCCGATCGGATCAGGAAGGATCTGGAGATCCTCAAGGGGCATAATGTAAACGCCCTCCGTACTTCCCACTATCCCCAGCCGGCTGTTTTTTATTCTCTCTGCGATGAGATTGGTTTTTATGTGATGAGCGAGGCAGATCTGGAGTGTTGCATGTGCCAACTCTTCGGGGAGCCGAACCTGTTTGCGGATTCTCCTCTCTGGGAAGAAGCCTTTCTGGACCGGATCCGCCGTACCGTCCTGCCGGAGATAAACCACCCCAGTGTGGTCATGTGGTCCCTGGGAAACGAAAGCGGCTATGGCCGGAATTTCGCGGCGGCTGCGGAACTGGCCCGCCGGCTCGACTCCACCCGGCCGGTACACTACGAGGAAGACCGGGACGCCCGGACCGCGGATGTGTACAGCTCTATGTATACGGGTTATGAAAAACTCGCGGAACTGGGGAAACAGAGGCTTTCAAAGCCCCATATCCTCTGCGAATACGCCCATACCATGGGAAACGGCCCCGGCGGGCTTGAGGATTACTGGGACCTGTTCTGGGCCTATCCCCGCCTTCAGGGAGGATTTCTGTGGGAATGGCGGGATCACACCATACGGCGCCGGAATCAGGGAAATAGAGACCGGATCTGTTACGGCGGGGACTTTGGGGATCTGCCGAATAACCGGGATTTTTGCGCCGACGGCCTTACTTTGGGGGACGGAACCCTCTCCCCCGCCATGGCCCAGGTAAAACATGCTCTTTCCCCCATCCGGGCAACGGCCCTGGATCAGGAGACAAGCCGGGTACAGATCTGGAACCGGAATGATTTCCGTTCATCCGGCATATACCGGATGGATTGGGAATGCGCGGCAGAGGGAAAAACCCCGGAACGGGGACGGATGGATCTACCCCCTGTCAACCCCGGGGAGAAAAAATGGATCCCCTTGGGGGTGAATCTTGCCGAGCTGCGTCCGGCGGTGGTAACCCTGCGTTTTTTCCCTCGGGAAGGCGGGCCGGAGGCGGAAGAAATCGACGTGTGCCAGTTTTTCCTCCCCGAAAACGAAGCTCCCCGGAATTTTCCCCTCCCCGCAAGGGAGGCCGTTCTGGAGGAGCGCGAAGGGGCCTTGCTGCTCTCCGCCGCCGGGGCGGTCCTTCGTTTTTCCCTGGCCCACGGTACGGCGGAAGCCTACTGCCTGGAGGGCCGGCCCCTTCTCGCGGGCAGGATTGATCTGTGTTTTTACCGGGCGCCTATCCAAAACGACCGCCGGCAGTCGCCGGTGTGGGAAGAATTTATGGTTCCCTACATCCAGCCCTGTCTGTTGGAAATGGAAACCGAGGAAGGGTTTGCCGGGATACGGATAAAAAAACGGTATGCCCCCTATACGATGAACTGGTATATCGACGCGGAGCTGGTGTACCGGATGGCCATGGATGGAAGTTTTACCCTCAGGGTAAGCGGGGAACCCAAGGGCAGGCTGCCCCCTACCCTGCCGCGGATAGGGCTTTACGGCCCTTTGGGGGCCGGCCTGGAACGGGTGTCATGGTTTGGCCGGGGTCCTGGGGAGTGTTACCGGGACTCCAAAGCCGGGAGCCCCCTGGGCCGCTATGAAACCACAGTGGACGGACTTCACTTTCCCTATGCCGTGCCCCAGGAAAACGGTAACCGGACGGACGTGCGCTGGGTATCCTTTACCGGGAAAGACGACAAGGGCTTACTGGTGGAAGCCGGGGATACCCTGAATTTCACCGCCCACCATTACACCTTGGATGATCTGATACAGGCCCGGCATGACGATGAACTGCCCCGGCGGGAAGGCGTCTGGGTTCACCTGGATCATGCCCATCACGGGTTGGGTTCAGCCGGGTGGGGACCGGACGCCCTGCCCAAGGATAGTTTGGAACCACGGCCTTTTACATTCCGGTGGCGATTTTCTCCCCGGCGCTAGAAGACCATAATTTATATTTTTTATGGAGGATACGTATGAAAAAAATTTGGAGATTCCCTTGGGCCATTGTCCTGGGATGTGTTTTTTGGGCCGGCTGCAGCGGCGGCAAAAAGGTTGAGGTGCGTTTCGCCACCTGGGATAACGCGGAGGATCTGGATAACCAGCAGGCTCTGGTGGATCGTTTTAACCAGGCCCATACGGATATCCGGGTGGTTCTTGAGGCTTATGGTGACAATTTCGATACCAAAATCGCCGCGAGTATGGGCAGCAATGACGCGCCGGACGTGATGTATATGTGGAATTATCCCGCTTATTATGAGGGCCTTGAGTCCCTTAATTCCTATATTGATAAAGAAGGGTCTTCCTTCCGGAATAACTACTATGAGGCCATGTGGGCCTACAATTCCATCAATAATACCATATATGGTATGCCGGTGGGTTATACCACCCATGTGCTTTACTACAATAAGGATATGTTTGACGCGGCGGGTATTGGGTACCCGGCAAAGGACTGGACCTATAACGATGTATATGCCGCGGCCAAGGCTATTACCGAGCATTACAACGATGGGTCCACCAAGGGGTATGTTTTCCCCATTCAATATGATCCCTATGATTTTGAAATGTACCTGTGGAGTAACGGGACTTCTTTTGTAAACGGAGAAGGCAGAACCAAGGGCAGCCTTGATTCTCCCCAATCCATTTCGGTTTTTTCTTTTTTCCAAAAAATGGAAGCCGACGGTTATGCTATCGCGGCGGAAAACTATGGTACCTCCACAATGACCAGCCAGAAGGCCGCTATGTTTGTAAACGGAAGCTGGCCCATAGCCCAATTAAACGAGGCCGGCATCAATTTTGGGGTGGTGGAGATCCCCCGGTGGGGTCCCAACCCTTCGGTGAGTATCCTCAGTTCCTCAGGGCTTGCCATGAGCAAATCTTCAGCCCATAAGGACGCCGCCTGGGAGTTTATCAAGTTCTGGACCGGGGAGGAGGCCAATATCGACCGGATAGAATACGAGCTGCCGGTACTTAAAACAGTAGTAAGCAGCCAAAATATAGAAAACGATCCGGTTAAGAAGGTGTTTTACGATATGCTGGAACAAAGCCAAGGCTATGTACCGGCCTCGTTTATCGTGAAGGACTGGAGTTCCCTGGGATCGGATTTGGAACTCGGATTTGAACGAATATTCAACCCGACCACCCTGGAGGATCCCGCCATCGTGTTGGGAGAAATCGCGGGAAAGCGGAACTAACATCCCGGCGCTGTCCAAAAAAAGTGAAAAAACTTGCAGGAGCTTCTAAATGCGGTTTTTAGAAGTTTCCCTGTTTGGACAGCTCCACGCGGGCTGGCCGGGAGGCAGTCGATTTCCCGGAAGCCCGGTTGCATTACTTCGATTGTTCCGCGACGTTCCAAAGATTTTGCGTTAACCGGATATTAAACTGTTCATAAAAGGGCAGGCTTTATGAGCGGACATCAGATAATCCGGAACGTTAAAACAAGGATATAGCAATGGAAAATACGAAAAAAAAAGTAAAATGGGTTGAGGCGCTTACCCCCTATCTGTTTCTTTCTCCCTGGATATTGGGGTTTACGATTCTCACCGCAGGACCGCTGATCTTTTCCCTGGTGATGAGTTTTTACAACTGGTCTATTACCGGGCGGCCGGAATTCATCGGCCTGCAAAATTTCATTACCCTTTTTACCGGTGATCCCCAATTTTATCAATCCCTGATCATTACCTTTAGGTTCGCGGCTATCTTTGTGCCCCTGAACCTCATCATCGCCCTATTCCTCGCCATGCTCATTACCCAACCCGTGAAGGGGCTCAAATTCTTCCGAACGGTCTTTTATCTGCCCGCGGTGGTATCCAGTGTAGCGGTGGCCATTATCTGGGGCTGGATTTTAAATGGTCAATACGGCATTTTGAATTACACCCTTTCTCTGTTGGGTATTAAGGGGCCCCTGTGGCTGTTGGATCGGCAGTGGGCCTTTGTCGCCATCATCATCGCCAGCGCCTGGGGGGTGGGGACCATGATGTTGATCTTCTACACCGATATAAAAACTATCCCCGGGGATATCTATGAGGCTGCGGCCCTGGACGGTGTTACCCCGGTCAAGCAGTTCTTGCTGATAACTATCCCCATTATTACCCCATCGATTCTGTTTAATCTCATCACCTCCATTATTACCGCCCTTCAGCAGCTTACCCTGGTATTGCTGCTCACCAACGGCGGACCCCTGCGGTCCACCTATTTCTACGGGATGTTTGTGTATAACAACGCCTTCCGTCATCACAAGCTTGGGTTTGCCGCTGCTTCCTCCTGGTTTATGTTTATTATCATCCTGCTCCTCACCATGCTGGTATTCCGATCCTCTTCGGCCTGGGTTTACTATGAATCGGAAGTGCGGAGTAAAAAAGGCCGGGGGAGGAAGTAATATGAAACTGCAAAAAAAAAGCCGGATATTTATCTATACCATGCTTATCATTATGACCCTTTATTTCCTGCTCCCCTTCTTTTGGATGATCATTACGGCCTTTAAAACCGAGGCCGAGGCGAATAGTTATCCTCCAACGTTTTTCCCCAAAAAATGGCTTTTTTCCAACTTTTTTCAAAGCTGGATGGCCCAGGATTTTAATGTCTACCTGTTTAATTCATTGGCGGTTACGGTATTACACACCCTGGGAATACTTATCTCCTGTTCTTTAACAGCATACGGGTTCGCCCGGTTTTCGTTCCGGGGGAAAAACATCCTGTTTATGATCATGCTGATGACCATGATGATCCCCTGGGATGTTACCATGATCCCCCAATACATGGAATTCAAGATCTTCGGCTGGATAAACAGTCTCAAGGCCCTGATCATCCCCGGTTTTATGGGTTCCGCCTATTATATTTTTCTGCTGCGTCAGTTTATGATGGGCATTCCCCGGGATCTGGACGAAGCCGCCCGGCTTGACGGCGCGAATCAATTTGTGATCTATTCCCGAATTTTTATTCCCATTATGAAACCCGCGCTGATCCTGGTGGCGATTTTGAACAGCATCACCGTTTGGAATGACTATCTGGGCCCGCTGATATTCCTCCAGAGCCGTAATAAATATACCCTGGCCCTGGGACTCGCCGCTTTTAAGGGGGTGCATGAAACCCGGACCATACCGCTGATGTGTATTACCGTTTTGATGATCATTCCGCCGGTACTCCTTTTCATCGCGACCCAAAAGCATGTGATAGAGCAGACCAGCGGGGCGATAAAATGAACCGGGACCAAGGAGAAAAGTAAAGCCGTCATGCTGCCTTTTACGCAATTACCCTTTAGCCGATACGGAAACTGGTTTGCCCTTTCCCTGGGGCGGGACCATTCCCCGCTGATCCGGGAACTCCACGGCGGCGATTACGCCGCGCCCTATCTTTTCCGCCTGAGTTTCGCCGGCCATGAGCCGGAGGATCTGATCTATGCCATGGAAGCGGAGGAGCTTACCGTCAGTTCCCGAAAGGCCGCGGGCTGCCGGCTGGGGGTGGTCTGCGGCGCCCGGAACGATCTTTATATCCGTTGTTTGGGGTTCCGGATAACCATGGAGGCAAAACCGGATCGTTACAACAGCCTGGTTCCCTTGGACACCGGGGACTACGAATATCAATGTTACGCAATTAACCGGAAGATAGGCCTTCGAGGCAGGGGCGCCGTGGAATTCCGGTCCCGCTGGGTTATCTCCGAAAGCCGGGACGTGGCAGTGATATTGGACGGAGGCACGGAACCGGCGGAGCTTGCCCTCCGGAGCTACCGAATGACGCCGGAACAAGAATTTTCAAACTATGAGGCGGAAAGGACGGAGGCGGGGAATTGTTTTGCCCAATGGATCGCCCCTTTCGGAGAGAACAGAACAGACACATACGATAAAATAGCTCAGTACGTACTCTGGGGTAATTTTGTCCACCGGGACGGTATTCTGGGTTATGATACCCTGTACATGAACAAGGCGTCAATGACCAATATCTGGAGCTGGGATAACTGTTTTTCCGCCATTGCCCTGGCCCAGACCCACCCGCAAAGCGCCTTGGAACAACTGTTGGTTATCATGGATCATCAGGATGAAAGCGGCGCCTTGCCGGATTATGTAAACGACCTTTTTGCGTCCTATAGCTGTGTAAAACCGCCAATCTACGGATGGACCATTCAAAAACTACGGGAGCGGAATGATTTTTTCCGGGATCGGGAACTCACGGCCCTTTTTTATGAAAAGATCAGCCGCCTCACCCGGTTTTGGCTGGAACACCGTATTATCCGGGATTGGGGGCTCTGTGGATATTGGCATGGCAATGATTCGGGCTGGGATAACGCCTCGGTTTTTCACCGTGGTACGCCTCTGTGCGCCCCGGATCTTGCCGCTTACCTTATCCGCCAGATGGACGCCCTCGCGGAACTGGCCGGAGAACTGGGCAGGGCGGAAGAGGGGCTTTGGTGGAAAGCCCGGGCGGAGGAGATGTTCTCCGCGCTGATGCATCGGCTCTACACCCCGGCCGGTTTTGTTTCCCGTTTGACCCGGACCGGCGAGGCGGACAGCGGCGCATCATGCCTTATCAACCTGCTGCCGCTTTTGATCCACTACCGCATGGACCGCGCCGTCGTGGATACCCTGGTGAAGCGGCTTGAAGAGTTTGAGGGGAATTACGGACTTGCCACGGAAAAGCGGGACAGTCCCCGCTACCGGAAAGGCGGGTACTGGCTAGGGCCGGTTTGGGCGCCGGTGACCCTGCTGTTTGTCGATTCCCTGTATGCCGCCGGGTATTCCGGGGTAGCTGCGCGGATCGCGGCAAAGTTCCGGCAACTGCCGTCTATCGGCCTTATGGCGGAAAATTTTGATCCCGATACCGGCGAAGGTTTTGACGATAATGCCTTTACGTGGACTGCGGGGGTCTATTTGGTCCTGGAAGAATACGAAAAAAGTGGGAAAGAATGAAAAAAGAAAAAACCCAGGAATACCTGGCTATGGGGGCTCTGTTCCTGGTAACTATCGTATGGGGCTGGGGTTTTGTTTTTTCCAACATGGCCCTGGAGGCGGGGCTTAGACCCGCGGCTATTATGCTTGCCCGGTTTACTCTGGCCGCCCTTTTAACAGGTATTGCTTTCCGCAAAACAATCCGCGCCAATTACCGGAAGGGTCAGTGGAAAAGCGGCCTCCTGACGGGCGGCTTCCTCTTTCTTGGTTTTTTTATCCAGATATTAGGGCTGGAACGTTCCACCCCTTCTAATAACGCCTTTATTACCGGCGCCTATGTGGTGATGGTACCCTTCATTCTGTGGATCGTCCTCAAAAAAAAGCTGAAACCCATTATATTTATTTCCTCGTTCCTCAGTCTTGGAGGAGTGGCGGTACTGTCCATAAATCCTTCCGAGGGATTTTCAATGAACCCGGGGGATCTGTTGACCCTGGTGTCGGCTCTTTTTTTCGCTCTGCAGATAGTGTCCACCGGTGTTTTCGCGTCTTCGGTACATCATCTGGTATTGGTTTTTACTCAATTCGCCACAGCGGCCATATTATCCCTGGCCGTATTCCTCCTATGGGACCGGGACTTTTCCGGTTTTACCAGTCTACAGGGGGCCGGATCTGTCTTGTTCCTCGGCATATTCAGTACATTCCTCTGTTATTTTCTCCAAACCTATGCCCAGCGTTTTGTATCCTCCTCCAAGGCGGGGATCATCATGGGGATGGAAGCGCTTTTCGGTACTATTTTTTCCGTGATCATCGGCTACGATCAGCCGAATCTGCGGATGGTTCTGGGAGGGCTCATGATGCTTGCCTCGATCATCCTGCCCGAATTTTTTGCGAAAACCAGCGCCCGCGCATAAGGAAACCGAAACCGCCCGCAGCCCAAAAAGCTGCCCCTGCGTCATGCGCCGGAGCGATGGCGGAGCCCCCGAAAAGCCCGGCTACCGCAGTGCAGCGCCCCCTACCCCCGGCCGCTTCCCCATCATAAAGCAACCCGGTATTTTGAGTCTTGCCCCGCTAAGACCCGCGGGGGAGCGGCAATTCCCCGGGCGGCCAGATGCCTTTTTCGGTCTTTTGGGCCTAAAGAACTCGCTTGCGCGAGGGAGATGTTACTTTTTCGAATCGACACGCTCACCGGTTCGCGTGTATTATCGGGTGGGGGGCGCACGACGTGATACAAAAAACACGCCAAAGGACAGCGCGCGAAATGTTGAGCGCGTCTCCCC
>JAITBE010000041.1 GCA_031283755.1 Spirochaetaceae bacterium | reverse complement strand
AGAGAAAGAGGGAAAAAATAGCGTATATACCTTTTTCCGTGAAATTCCGGGTCTTCCGTGGTTAAATTTCTTCATTTGCGTCTTAGTTTTGAGGAATGAGTATGGCCTGTATTTCTATGAGTCAAGTTTAGAGCAAGCTCTGCGGTATCTTAGACGCTGCATTTGTTTGAACGGAGGCTCGTTCGATAGGAAATTTATTATCCTTTCCCCGCAAACCGGCGGCTGGGTACTTGCCGGAATTGACGGTTTGTATTATTATACTGGTATTCCGATAGAATTTATATGTTTTATTCGGCGGGCAGACTCAAAAGATTCGATTTTTGGAATCTGCCCATTTAAACAGCCTCCGGTAATTGAAAAAAAAACTTATTTTACGGTAAGGTTTATGGAGAGAATGATGAAGGAGCGATTCATGATAACCCTTAAGGGAGTGTCAAAACGTTATGCCGCCGTATCCGCAGTAGCGGAGGTTGATCTTACGATCCCCGGAGGGGGTTTATACGGGATTATCGGAAAAAGCGGGGCGGGAAAATCCACCCTGCTGCGGATCATGGGCCTTCTGGAGTCTCCCGATGGAGGGGAGGTTTATTACGGCGGCGAACGGGTGGATATCCTGACGGGTAAGGAGCTTCTGTTAAGACGGCGGAAGATGGGTATGATCTTCCAGAATTTCAACCTTCTTTCTTCCCGGAATGTGACCGGTAATATCAGTTATCCCCTGGAAATCGCCGGATTCCACAAAAAACAAATCGAAAGACGGGTGGATGAGCTTTTGGAAATGGTGGCTATTACGGATAAACGCAAAGCCCGGCTCCGGGAACTTTCGGGGGGGCAAAAGCAGCGGGTCGCCATAGCCCGGGCCCTGGCGGTGAATCCCGAGGTCCTCTTTTGCGATGAGGCCACCAGCTCCCTGGATCCCCAGACCACCCGGTCGATCCTCTCCCTTATCCGGGAACTCCATGATCGGCTGAGACTTACCGTGGTGCTGATCACCCACCAGATGGAAGTGATCCGGGAGGTCTGCGAGGAGGTGGCGGTGCTGGATGAGGGCCGTATCGTGGAACAGGGGCCGGTGGAGGCCCTGTTTAAAGCGCCGAAGACCACGGCGGCCCGGGAATTGGTCTACGCCTAAGCCCTTTTACGGGAAGCGTAATGTTTTAGCCCGGAATATTCCCTTTAGGCGGCCCTCTGATTATACGACACCGGGTCTATTTACACGGATGAGGCCGAAAATTGGGAAAGGCATCCGCTTGCTTTTTGGGGTCCGATCCTGCCTCCCGCCACGGGGTAAATTAAATTTGACCCGGCAATCTCAATACAATTTCAGCAATAATCGCAGATCCAATAAAAATTCCGCCCTATTTAATGTATCGGCCCTGCCGGGTTACCCTAATACTCTTGTTTAAATATCGGTTTTTATTTATTTTTAAATAAAGGGTGGATTTATGCCGGTATTTCTGGGAAATGGAACAGGATTACGTACAAAAAAAGAAGAAAAAATAAAGGAACCTGAAGAATTCCGGGTAATACTGCTGAATGACCATTATACGACCATGGATTTTGTGGTGGATATCCTGGTCCTCATCTTTCATAAAAACGAAATAGACGCCAATCAGATTATGATGGACGTACACCGGAAAGGACGGGGGATCGTGGGGGTATATCCCTGGGATATTGCCAAAACCAAAACAGAGCAGGTCCATGTCATGGCCCGGGAGCATAATTTCCCCCTGCGGTGTGTAGTTGAAAAAATATAAGAGATAATTGAGGTCTTTTAAAAAAGGTGCTATATTAAAAAGAGGAGTATATGGAATGAAAATCAGCCGCCATGTGCAGGCTATTATAAATGCTGCGTATAATGAAGCCCGGGTACGAAACCATGAGTATCTGACCCCGGAACATATTTTATATGCGGCCCTGGCCTTTGATGAGGTTCAGGGGATCCTTTCCGCCTGCGGCGCCAACCTGGAACAGCTTAAACACGGCATGGAAAACTACTTTGAACAAAAGGTGCCGGTCATGAGCAATACCGAACCCACCCATACGGTGGGGTTTCAAAGTGTTCTGGAGCGGGCGGTATTGCAGAGCCAATCGTCTCAAAAGGATACCCTGGATGTGGCGGATATCCTGGTATCCCTTTACGATGAAGAGCGAAATTATTGTGCCTATTACCTTCGCAAGGTTGGAATAAAACGGCTGGAGCTTTTAGAAATTCTGTCCCACGGTTTTGAGGGGGAAGATGAGCAGACCTTTGGTTTCCGTAAAATGGATAATCATATTCTGAGTGGTATGGAAGACTCCAAAGAAGAGAGTACGGAAGAGGAAGCTCAAAAGACCAAAACCGCTAAAAAAAGCGCCCTGGAACGGTATGCTACGGAGCTGACCACCCTGGCCCGGGAGGGCCGGCTGGAACCGGTTATCGGCCGGGAAGCGGAATTGGACCGGACGATCCAGGTACTCTGCCGCCGGCTCAAAAATAACCCTGTTCATGTGGGGGATTCGGGGGTGGGAAAAACCGCCATCACCGAAGGCCTGGCTCAGCGTATCGTAGCGGGAAAGGTTCCCCCTACTTTGAAGAATTTTGCGATCTTTTCCCTGGACATGGGGGCCTTGGTGGCGGGAACCAAATACCGGGGAGATTTTGAGGAACGGATCAAGCGGGTTATTGAGGAAATGCTCAAAAAAGAGCGGGCCATCCTCTTTATTGACGAGATCCATACCCTTGTGGGGGCGGGTTCCGTATCCGGGGGCGCCTTGGACGCGTCGAATCTCCTGAAACCGGCCTTAACTTCGGGAAAGATCCGGTGTATCGGCTCGACCACCCATGAGGAATACGGCAAATTCTTTGATAAGGACCGGGCTCTTTCCCGGCGTTTCCAGAAAATCGATATTCCAGAACCCTCCGAAGAAGACGCCATGGCGATTCTTCAGGGACTCAAGTCTAAATATGAAGATTACCACCATGTACATTACAGTGATGATGCGGTGGAAGGGGCGGTACGCTTATCCGCCCAGTACATCACCGAGCGGCGGCTCCCGGATAAGGCCATAGACGTGATCGACGAAGCCGGCGCCTTTGCCCGGATCGTTGCTTTTAAAGAAACGGAAGCTCAATCTCAAACTCCCCCGGAAGGGGAGGGAGAAAATCACCAAACCGTCAAAGAAAAGGCCGCCTTTTCAGAAAATATCGGAAAAGCGGATTTTCTCTTTAATCCCACGGAAAAAATAATTTCCCGGAAACATTCCTCGATGGCTGAAACATCGGGCCATACGGAAGGTCCTGCCACCCTGCAGGAAGGAACCGTAGACATTATCGAGATAGGGCTCCCCCTGATCGAATCGGTGGTTTCCCGGATAGCCCGGATACCGGAACGGTCCGTGGCGGGGAGTGAAAAAGACAAACTCAGGGTGCTGGAAGAAAAGCTTCGGGAACGGATATTCGGCCAGGGCGAGGCGGTGGAGGCGGTGGTAAAGTCCGTTAAACGGTCCCGGGCCGGATTCCGGGCTGAAAACAAGCCGGTGGCGAATTTCCTTTTTGTGGGTCCCACCGGAGTGGGCAAAACCGAATTGGCCCGGAGCCTCGCGGATATTCTGGGGATATCCATGCACCGTTTTGATATGAGCGAATACCAGGAAAAACATACCGTATCCCGGCTTATCGGCTCGCCGCCGGGATACGTGGGGTATGAAGACGGAGGGCTCCTCACCGATGCGGTACGAAAGCTGCCCCACAGTGTGGTTCTGCTGGATGAAATTGAAAAGGCCCATCCGGACATTTACAACATCCTTCTGCAGATCATGGATTACGCCACCCTGACCGACAATAACGGCAGAAAGGCGGATTTTCGGAACGTAGTCTTTATTATGACCAGTAATGCCGGGGCCCGGGATATTGGGAAAAGCCTTATCGGTTTTGGGGAACGGCTTGTCGATGAAACCGCGGTGAATGGGGCGGTGGAACGGATCTTTACCCCGGAATTTCGCAACCGTCTGGATGGGGTAGTACGGTTCAACCACCTTTCCCGGGAAGTTATGGTATCCATAGTCAAAAAGGAACTGGACCTGTTTAAGGTACAGTTGGCGAATAAAAAGGTAAAGCTGGAAGCGACCGAAACCTGTATTGATCATTTGGCGGAAGAAGGGTATAGCCGGGAGTTTGGCGCCCGGAATGTGGGCCGTATCATCGAAGATAAGATTAAGGGCTTTTTTGTGGACGAGGTCCTCTTTGGTTCCTTAAGTTCCGGCGGCTCCGCCCAGGCCGACTGGCGGAATGGGGAATACCGGATTGAGGTGCTTTCTTAGGGAAAATCCCAGGAGCTTCCGGTGAAGGGCCGGAAAAATTCCGGTCCTTCACCGGAATTTCCCTATCTTACCGAAGATATGCGGTTCTCTTTTCCTTCTCCGGAGAGGGCTCTTAACGGTCTGGTGGCAATTGGGGGGAATCTTTCCCCGGGGATGCTCCTCTCCGCCTATGAACAGGGGATATTCCCTTGGTTTAATCCGGGGGATCCCATACTCTGGCAGTCTCCGGACCCCCGGTTTGTGATTTTTCCCGAAAAACTCCATGTTTCCGCTTCCATGAAACAGCTTTTAAAAAAGGGTAAATTTGAGGTGGCCCTGGATCGGGACTTTACCGCCGTGATCCGCGGCTGCGCCGGGATAGAACGCCCCGGGCAGGGAGAAAGCTGGATCACCGGCGATATGATTCAGGCTTATACGGAACTACACCGCCTGGGTTGGGCCCATTCCGCGGAGAGTTATGCCGGGGGGGAACTGGCCGGAGGGTGTTATGGTATACGGCTGGGGCGGGTGTTTTTTGGGGAATCTATGTTCGCCCGGGTTTCCAACGCCTCCAAGGCGGCTTTTTTAACCCTGGCAAGGCTCCTTTTTGCCGATGGAGTGGTTTTTATCGACTGCCAGGTCCCCACGGATCATCTTTGCAGCCTGGGGGGAGAGGAGATAAACCGCCGGGATTTTTTGCAGCTCCTCCAAGACGCCCTGGCCGAACGCCGGCTGGAAACGGACTCCGATACCCTGGACCGCCGGGGTAATTGGGGAGAACACTACCGGGTTAATGAATCTCCTCGGAGTGGAATTCCGCAGTATCCTTAGCGGCGTTTTATTTCATCGGTTTACAAATTTTTCAATTAAGGTATAGTTTCCAAATTTGACTTTTTACCGCTGCCTTATTATATTTAAGTTAGTTATAAAACTCAGATGTATTTTATAACCGGTTTTATAAAAAACTGGTTTTAGATTATGTCTCTATGGAATCTTCTGATTTTGGAACTGTATTATTGTTATAGAGAGGCTTTTTACTTGTTTCCTAAATTTCTATCTTTTTCCTTGGCTGCTTTGTTAATAGTTTTTTTTATGGCAGGATGCGAAGAGCCCCTGATTGCTATTGCAGAAAAAAAATCGGCGGAACAGAATCCGGGTGCGTCGCAACCTTCGACCCCGAGTACGCCGCAACCCTCAAATCCGGGTACGGCGCAACCTTCGACTCCGGGTACAACGCAACCTTCGACTCCGGGTACGGCGCAACCCTCAAATCCAGGTACACCGCAACCCTCGACTCCGGGTACGCCGACTCCCTCAACTCCGACTTGGTATGTTTCCGCGGGCGGAAGCGACACCTATACCGGGACGGATATTTCAAAGCCCCTGGCATCGGTACAGACGGCACTGAGCCGCATAAAAACAGCCTACAAGGGCAGAAACTGGCCGGCCGGTGAAAGCGCGGTCATTGTAATCAGCGGGACGATAACCGCTTCCGGTTCCTTTGATTCCAGCATGTCCATGGTCAATGTTTCCGGGACCGGTAACTACCCGCCCATTATCCTGAAGGGGGACCCCAACCAGAAAGGGGTATTAAACGCCAATAGAAACAGCAGTAATGAAGGCCGGGTTCTGTATATTGCGAACAACAAGGTAACCCTGGGTGACGACCTGACCCTCACCGGGGGATATACCGTGTGGGGCGGCGGTGTGCTGGTGGGTATCACCGGTTCATCCTCCGAAGGGGAGTTTGTTATGGCCGGGGGAGAAATCTCAGGCAATACCGGCCAGAACGGCGGCGGGGTTATGGTACTCAAGGGTACCATGACTATGACCGGGGGAATCATACAAAACAATACCAACGCCGATTATAGTAGTACTAAAGGGGATGGGGGAGCCGTCTATATTGATATTAATGCATCCTTTACCTTGAACAATGGGACTATCCGCGGGAACGGCGGGGCTAAGACGGACAAAGGCGGTGGAATATTCATAAACGGGCGGGGGCTGTTCACCATGACCGGCGGGGAAATCCTCAATAACACCTCAAACCTAGAAGGGGGAGGAGTACTGGTAGCGGCGTACAGCCAATTTATCATGTCCGGCGGTACCATAAGCGGCAACACCAGCGCCCGAAGCGGCGGCGTGTCTGTATCCCCCTATAATGCGAATTTCACCCAAACAGGCGGAACCATCAGCGGGAATACGCCGTAGGACTTGTTCGACAATTCGGCTTCTGCGGAAACATACCTGCCGCAGATAAATGGGAACTTTTCCCGGTCAGCGGCAGGAGGATCCTTCTATTGTGTCCTGCCAGAGGCCATGCAAATATTGACATTATCCGTATGTAGATCTATACTATCGTTATTCCATAAACGGTGCTTTTAAATCCGGCGTCATGAAGGCGGTTCCGGTTTATTGTCAGGCCGCCGGTTATGGTAACTCTAAAAATAAATACCACGAAGGTATTTTATGCTGCCGCAGAGCAGTATCCGGGTATCTTGGTATTTTATTTTTTGGAGGTATTTGTATGCATATGGCTGATGCGTTAATTTCGCCCCTGGTGGGGGGAGTCATGTGGACCGCTGCGGCGGGTTCCATCGTTTATTCCACGGCAAAAATCAAAAACGAGTTGGGGGAGAAAAAAGTACCCGTCATGGCGGTGACCGGGGCCTTTGTTTTTGCTGCCCAGATGATCAACTTCACCATTCCCGCCACCGGTTCCAGCGGTCATATCGGCGGGGGTATTCTGTTGGCGGGTCTTTTGGGTCCCTTTCCCGCCCTGCTGACCATCGCCGCGGTCCTAATGATTCAAGCTTTGTTTTTTGCCGACGGAGGGCTTCTGGCCCTGGGCTGTAACATCTTCAATATGGGTGTTATCCCCTGTTTTGTTGTATATCCCTTGATATTTAAACCCATACTGCGAAAAGGTTTTTCCGTGCCCCGGATCGGCGCTGCGGCCCTGCTTTCGGTGGCGGCGGGCCTTGAGCTTGGGGCTTTTGGGGTGGTAGTGGAAACCCTCTTTTCAGGAATCACCGCTTTGCCTTTTTCTACCTTTGTTTTGCTTATGCTGCCCATCCACCTGGCCATTGGCGTGGCGGAGGGCATAGTGACTGCCCTGGTCCTCAATTTTGTGTATAAGATGCGGCCGGAGATCCTGGAAAGCAGTGAACAGCGGATACCTCTGGTAAAAACCGTCCCGGTAAAAAAGGTAGTCCTCCTTTTGGGACTTATCACCCTCCTTGTGGGGGGGATCCTCTCGATTTTCGCCTCCGCTTATCCCGACGGGCTTGAATGGGCCATGGAAAAAACCGCCGGTACCGCGGAGCTGGAGGCCGAAGGCCCGGTCTTCCGGCAGGCAGAGGCTATTCAGGAGGCCACCGCTTTTATGCCGGACTATAATTTCCCCGGAGCTGAGGAGGATGGTTCCGCCGCGGGGACCGCCGTAGCGGGTATTGTGGGGGCTGCCCTAACCTGCATCCTTGCGGGGGCGGCGGGTTTCATCATTTACCGGATAAAACTCCGTCATTCGGGAAATGCTGCGTAAAATAGGGGCGCTTTATTCCCTGGAACAATTATCTGCGGGGAATAGCCTCCTCCACCGGTTGCATCCAGGAGTCAAGATGACCGCCACCTTGTTTTTTTTGGTGACGGTCATTTCCTTTGACCGGTATAGTTTCGGCCGCTTACTGCCATTTCTTTTTTATCCCAGCATCACCATGACCATGGCGGGAATTCCTCCCAGGCTGCTCTTAAAACGCGGCGCCATTGCCCTGCCTTTTTGCCTTTTTGCGGGTTTGTCCAATCTTTTTTTTGAGGGAAGCACCGCCCTGGTGGCTGCCGGCATCCCCCTCAGTTATGGTTTTATTTCCCTCTGTACCCTGCTCCTGCGGACCGGTCTTTGTGTGCTGGCGGTACTGATTCTGGCGGCCATAACCCCCTTTACCCAGCTTTCAGGCCAACTACGGTCTTGTTATGTGCCCCCTGTTTTTATCACCCTCTTGGAAATTCTCTACCGGTATATTCCGGTACTTCTTTCGGAAGGGGCTTCCATGGTTTTAGCCTATACCATGAGGAGCGGCAGAGCCCGGGGTATCCGGATGTCCCACATGGGGAGTTTTATAGGTTTTCTTTTTCTCCGCAGCGCCGATAGGGCGGAGCGGGTTTATGCTGCCATGAAGTGCCGGGGCTATTCCCTCCGATTTCCCC
The DNA here is from genome assembly GCA_031283755.1 of Spirochaetaceae bacterium. GTDB lineage: Bacteria > Spirochaetota > Spirochaetia > Treponematales > Breznakiellaceae > JAIRMO01. Next base: position 13,728 of record JAITBE010000041.1, on the reverse strand, counting down.
CAAAACATTCCCGGCCCCTACACCTTCAGGACGGGATCTTCCTTGTCCTGGTGTGCGGCGGTTCTGTTCTTTTCCGGATGGTGGATATTCCCCTCTTTTTAGGCTCCGGCCTGGGCAGGTTATTACCATTATAACTCTACGGCAGGTAACGGCGTCTTATCCCGACGGTACCGCGGCGATCCGGGACTTGAGTTTTGAAGCGGCCTCCGGAGAAAGGATCGCCCTGGTGGGGGCCAACGGCGCGGGCAAGACGAGTCTGCTCCTGATCCTGGCAGGGGTTTTGCCCCTCGTGTCCGGGGAATTTACTCTGGACGGTATCACCATAACAGCCGGCCGTGAGGAGAAGGTCCGGCCTTTCAAGAGCCCAATTGATGAACTGCGCCGCCGGGTGGCCCTGGTGTTCCAGAACCCTGAGGATCAGCTTTTTATGCCCAGCATATACGAGGATCTGGCCTTTGGCCCCCGCAATATGGGTATGGACGAAGACGAGGTCCGCCGCCGGGTGGAGGAGGTCCTGGATAAACTGGGCATAAGCAGCCTTAAGGAGCGGTCCCCCTTAAAGCTCTCGGGAGGTGAAAAACGGATAGCCGCCATCGCCTCGGTATTGACCATGAATCCCTCGGTGATGCTTTTTGACGAACCCACGGTCTTCCTCGACCCCAAGGCCCGGCGGGCCCTGATCCGGGTTATGGCCTCCCTTCCCCATACCAAGCTGGTGGCCACCCATGACCTCGGTTTCGCGGCGGAAACCTGTGACCGGGTGATCCTCCTCCGGGAAGGCAGGTTCCTGGCCCAGGGCAGGGCGGCGGATATTTTTAAAAACAATGAGCTTTTAGACGAAGTTTTTTTGTAGTCAGCCGGGATGCGATAAGACGAATGGATACGGATTCCTCAGAGCCGCCGGACCGCCCGGAAGAGTTCTTCCCGGCTCAGTTCGGTCCAGATGGGCCTGCCGTGGGGACAGCGGGGCTCGGGGAACTTTAAAGCGGCCTTTGCCAGGGCCAGGGCCGTGGTATCATCCAGGTAATCCCCGTCTTTTATCGCGCCGTGGCAAGAAAGGGTGGCTGCCCATCGTTCGGCCATATCTTCTCCCGCGGTTTTAAGCTTTAATATTTCCTTAACGGTTTCGGCATCCCCCAGCCGCCAGTTCGCCGGCAGGGCTTCGATATACCAAAGCCCTTCTTCCCCTTCGGTAATGATGATACCGAGTTTAGCCAGGTCTTCCCTGCGGTGGGAGAGGAAACGGTCGTCTTCCTCACTTTCGGTCGTAAAGGAGAGGGGCACCAAAAGCTCCTGTTTTGGTATAGCCTCGGCCATAAACCGGTTAAAGAGGAGCCGCTCGTGGGCGGCATGCTGATCGATGATAAAAAGCCGATCCTTCCATTCCACGAGAAGGAAGAGGTCGAAGACTCTTCCCGCCAGCCGGGGGGCCGATCCCCCATCCACCCCGAGATCTCCGTAGGGAGGGGTGGATTCTCCGGCAAAGAGGGGCGGCTCCGGGTCTCCTTCCCGGGGATTCCGGCCCGGGAGCGGCGCGAAGGACCGGGGATTCTCCAACAGGGCTTCCAAGGCCAGCGCCGCGGCCTGGGAAGACCCGGCGGCCTCATTTTTTCCCTCCTGATCCTGGTAAACCGTCTCCTTTCCTTCTGCAAACCCATCCCAGAGCTTATTTTCCCCGTCGGAGAATTTTTCCGTTCCCGCCATATTCCGGTGGCGGCTGAAATCCCGCAGCCCCTGGGTAACCGCGTGGTGTATGGCCCCGGCATCGACAAAGCGCGCCTCTTGCTTGGCGGGATGGATGTTAAAATCCGCCAGCGCCGGATCGATACTCACATATATTCCCCCTATGGGATGGGTTCCATTGGGAAACCATCCCTGGAGGCCGTATTCCAGGGCCTGAAGCAGGGAAAAATCCTGAATCCGCCGGCCGTTGGCAAAGACATATTGCTGCCTCCGGTCGTTCCGGTATAATTCGGGCCCCCCCGCCACCACGGCCACGGAAAACCCTGTTCCCCCGAGGGTGATCTCATAAAGAAAAAGTCCCTCGGTACCGGTCAAAAGAGCCTGGGCAAACCGTTCCTTTCGGCTGTTTACGGCGGGAAGAAACAGTTTGAGTTTTCCGTCCTGGATAAAACGGAACGAGATTCCATAAAAAGCCAGGGCTTTATCGATAAAAGCCTGACGGCAGAGGTTGGCTTCACTCCCCTCCCGTTTTAAAAAACGTTTCCGGGCGGGAATGGTATCAAAAAGCCCCAGGGCCCGGACATTGGTGCCTTTGGCCCGCCGGGTCTGGGTTATCCGGGGCGGTGTTGTATTTCCCGGGCCCACCTCAAGCTGCCAAGCCTCCCTGCCGCCGGTACTGGTGAGGATCTCCAAACGGGCTACCGCCGCCGCCGCCGCCAAAGCTTCTCCCCGGAAGCCTAAGGTTTCGGCGGTATTGAGGTCCTCCAGGGAACGGATCTTGCTGGTGGCATGGGTATACCAGCACAGTTCCAGATCCTCCCGGGTCATACCCCCCCCGTTGTCGATTACCTCGGTTCGGCGTATGCCCCCCTCGTCGATAACCAACTCTATCAGGGTGCTTCCCGCGTCCAGGGCATTATCGATAAATTCCCTGACCAGGGCCGCCGGCCGGTTTACCACTTCCCCGGCGGCTATTTTCCGGGCCTCCTCAGGAGGAAGGATCTGGATTCGGGACTTCGTAAGGGTATCCATCATGAACCTTCGTCATCAAAAAGACCCAATTCAGGACTCTCCTCCGGCTGCGCTTCAGGGCTATTCATGAGGATCTCGATACGGTTTTCCACCCGTTCCAGGTCCTTTTCCAGGGAGCGGGCCAATTTTATGCCCTCTTCAAAGGCTTTAAGGGCATCGTCCAGGGGGATCTCAGGCTTCCGGATCTTTTCGCCCAGCGATTCCAGTTTTTCAAGTCTTTCCTCAAAATTTTTCATCCTTCCTCCGGTGCCGGATCCCATCCTACATGGACGCCGCCTCTTGAAGGGTCTCTTCTTTCAGCGGCAGGGCTAATTTGCTAAAAGAAGCGATAGCCCCCGGGTCCCAGGCGCGGCTCACCTCTTCCCCATTCTTGGAAAGGAGGATCGCCGTTGGAGTGGATTGTACCTGCCGCCGTACCGCTTCGGCAAGCCCTTCTTCGGTATCGGCATTGATATAATCCACCGGCAGACCCAGCTGCCGGGCCGCATCTTTGGCAGAAGGACAAGCGGGGCAGGCGGGACGCACAAAGAGCATCACCCGCCCTTCGGTTCCCGCCTGGATTTCTCCCTGGACAGCCCGGCGGGTCTTTACCTCCGGGAGTTCCCCCACTGTCCGGGTGACGGGAAGGGGTGTTTCTCCGGGGCTTACTTTGTAAAGCCGCCGTTCCCCGTATTCTTCCCGTTTCCCCTTGTTCCAGTTTCGTACCGATCGGTAATAACCGACAATACGGCTGTACACTTCCGCGGTCGTCCCCTCCGTATGGGAAAGGGCCTCCCTCGCCGCGGCCAAATCTTTGTCAATGTCCTCAAGGTTTCTCATCTTTTTCTCCTAAACCCATCTATAATATCTCTAAGCGCCCACGTCGGCGGTTTCCAAGGCCGCTAAAGCCAAGACCCGTTCGTGTTCCAATTCGATAATTTGTTTTTTCAGTTCCTCCTCCTGCTCTTCCTTACACCGGGGACAATGGAAATGCTCCCCCTTGAGGTACCCGTGTACGGGACATACGGAAAAGGTAGGGGAAATAGTAAAATAAGGAATCCGGTAATTATAGGCCATGGCCTTGACCAGATTCCGGCAGGTCGACCAGTCCTCAATAGCTTCTCCCAGAAAGGCATGGAACACGGTTCCCCCGGTATAAGCGGTTTGAAGCGTTTCCTGGAGGTCCAGGGCATCAAAGATATCCTCGGTCTGGGTTACCGGGAGCTGGGTTGAATTAGTGTAATAGGGCTCCCCTCTTCCGGTTAAACTGCCGCCGGCGGTAATGATCCGGGGATAATTCAGTTTGTCATGTTTTGCCAGGCGGTAAGAGGTAGACTCCGCCGGGGTAGCCTCCAGATTAAAAAGCTCCCCGGTTTCCTCTTGAAAATCCGCGAGTTTCTCCCGCATAAAAGTCAAAACCTCCAGGGCAAAGGACCTTCCCTCCTCAGTAGCGATGGTCGCGTTACTTCCCAGAAAATTAAGGAGGCATTCATTCATACCCACCAATCCTATGGTGTTAAAATGGTTATCCAAATTGTTAAGATACCGCTTAGTATAGGGGAAAAGACCGTTATCCAGGAGGCGGGTTACCACTTTCCGTTTGATGATGAGGCTGTTCTTTGCAAGGATCATAAGATCCTGGAGGCGCCGGTAAAAATCCGTTTTATCCTTGGACAGGTATCCAATCCGGGGGAGGTTGATGGTAACCACCCCCATGGAGCCGGTGAGTTCGTCGGATCCAAAAAGACCGCCCCCCCGTTTTCGGAGTTCCCGTTTGTCAAGCTGCAAACGGCAGCACATGGACCGGACATCCCCGGGATCAAGGTCGGAATTGACGAAATTCTGAAAATAGGGGGTCCCATACCGGGCGGTCATTTCAAAGAGGGAACGGGCGTTGTCACTTTCCCAGTCAAAATCCACGGTGATATTATAGGTAGGGATGGGGTACTGGAACCCCCGGCCTTCGGCATCCCCTTCCAGCATGAGTTCGATAAAAAGCCGGTTTACTCTATCCATCTCATCCTTACAGTCCCCGTAGGTAAAGTCGATTTCCCGTCCCCCCACCACGGCCTTTTTATCCTTGAGATCCCCGGGGACGGTCCAGTCCAGGGTTATATTGGTAAAGGGGGCCTGGCTTCCCCAACGGCTGGGGGTATTCACCCCAAAAACAAAGCTCTGGAGGCACTGTTTTAACTCCTTATCGCTCAAATGGTCCACCTTTACAAAGGGAGCAATATAAGTGTCAAAGGAACTGAATGCCTGGGCTCCGGCCCATTCATTTTGGAGGCAGCCCAGGAAGTTCACCGCCTGCTGCATCAAGGTGGAGAGGTGTTTTGCCGGTTTAGAACTGATCTTGTCCGGTACCCCTCCCAGGCCCTCCGCGATAAGCTGCCGGAGGGACCAGCCCGCACAATAACCGGAAAACATGGAAAGATCATGGATATGAAAATCCCCGTTCCGGTGGGCCTGGGCAATTTCCTCGGGATAGATGTTTTTGAGCCAATAATTAGCGGTGATACTCCCGGAATTATGGAGGATCAGCCCTCCCAGGGAATAATTGACATTGGCATTTTCGTTTACTCGCCAATCCTCCTGGTTTAAATAACCGTCCATGGTGGAATCAATATCCAGCATGAGTTTTTTCACATCCCGTAGGGCCTCATGCCTGGCCCGGTACAGGATATAGGCCTTGGCCACCGCGGTTTCCCTGGCCTCGATCAGGGCGGTCTCCACGAGATCCTGGATTTCTTCTATAGCGGGGATAGAATGGGGGTGTCTTGCGGCCATCATATCCTGAATCAGCTCTTCAACCCGGGTCGTAACGGTCTGCACCGCTTTTTCGGCCTCCTCGGCATGTTTTGTACCCTCCGCGGCAAAAGCCTTGGCTATGGCGTTCTGGATCTTTTTTTTATCATAAACCTCCAGCTCCCCCGAACGTTTTACCACGTTTTTTAACATAATCAAGTTCCCCCCCCCATTTTTTGTATTTCCTGAACAAATTCATCCAGATCATTAAAATGCCGATAAACCGAAGCGAACCGGATATACGCTACCTTATCCAGGGCGCTCAATTTTTCCAGAACTAAATTTCCTATGACGGAAGCGTCAATTTCGTGGCTTCCCCTTCCCATGATAGCCGCCGAATCTTCGATTTCATTGACGAGACTTTCGATATTCATTTGGGAAACAGGCCGTTTTTCCAGGGCCCGTTCCACCCCCCGTTCAATTTTTTTCCGGTCAAAAGGCTCCCGTCTGCCGTCCCGTTTGATAACCATAAATTGTTTATCTTCGATCCGTTCATAACTGGTAAACCGGTAGCCGCAGCCGTTACACTCCCGGCGGCGGCGTATAGCCTCCCCGTTTGCCAAGGTCCGGGACTCGATAACTTTATCATCATAATTACCGCAATGAGGACAGCGCACAAATCTCCTCGATTATAAAAAAATATACTACCAGATATAGTGTTTTATTTTAATAAAAATAGTTTAACACACTATACCTTGTGTCTCAAGAGGGTAAGACAAAAAAAACGAAAAAAAAATAAAAAAACCGTAAATTTTAATCGGCGGCATACGGTAGGTATAATAATACCCAATAATATGGTATACTAAACTGGGGTTAAAAACCGGTTGGAAAAGTGCTTAAGTCCCCAATTAAGCCGGACCGCTTTTCCGTTTAATTCTAAGGGTGTTGACAAGCCGGACTTGTCTTTCAAAATCATGGTCCCCCGTACCGCTGGATTTTGAAGCACCGCGGGGTATTTATCTTAAAGGAAACTTCCTTTCCCGGGATTGGGGTGTAACCATGTACTTGTTTTGGGTTTCTCCTCCTGATATGCTGTTCGTCTTATAAGGGGGTCAAATTCTGCCGGAGGTTCATGATGAAGATTGGTATTGATACCTTCGCCTGTAACGGCGGTAAATCCGGGGTGGGCGTTTATTTAACCCAATTATTAAAGAGGATACCCCCCTCGGGCGATAGGTACGAGTTATTCGGGTGGGATTTTGACCGTTTCGCCTACAGCGAAGTCGCCCCGGATATGGAATTTATCCCCCGGTGTTCTGTTAATGGAAGTACCGCCAATTCCTTGTGGCATATCTTTAAATACCAGAAATTCGCCGAAAAACGGGATTATGACGGGTGTTTTTTCCCCGCCGCCCACCGGCAGCTTTCCTCCCGTTCATCCATTCCGTCCATAGGAACGGTTCACGATATGGGGGCCTATTGGGGGACCCGGAAAACCCGGGAGCATTTGGGGGCGATCCTCCGGGTGGTGCTGCCCAATTCCTTACGGAAGCTGGATCGTATCATCGCGGTCAGCCAATTTGTAAAGCAGGAACTGATAGAGCTGGCCAGGGTTAAGGAATCCCGAATAGAGGTGATCCCCAATGGGGTAGACCTCAAGGCTTTTTATCCCCGGCCCCGGAATGAGGAAAGCGTGGTGTTGATTCAACCCTTTAGTTTTCGCCGTCCTTATATACTTTTTGTCTCCCGGATCGACCATCCGGTGAAAAACCACATCAGGTTGATTGAGGCCTTTGGCATTTTTAAGGAGCGGACCCGGTATCCCCACCGTCTGGTTCTGGCCGGAGACAACCGCCACGGGGCGGATAAGGTAAAGGAAGCGGCGGCTAATTCTGTTTATAAAAACGATATCTTTTTTACCGGTTATTTCCCTGTACAAAACCTGCCGGCGCTTTACGCCGGAGCGGATATGGTGGTGATCCCCTCGATGTACGAGGGTTTCGGCCTGGGGGTATTGGAAGCTATGGCCTCGGGAGTTCCGGTGGTCTGCGCCCGGGCAGCCTCTTTGCCGGAAGCGGCGGAACACGCCGCCCTTTATTTTGATCCCCGAAGCGCGGAAGATATGGCGGATCGTATGGTGGCCCTTTCCACCAACCGGGATATTTACCGGGAATGTCGTGCCCTGGGGCTTGAGCGGGTTCAGGCTTTTTCCTGGGATCGTTGTGCCGAACGGACCCTGGCAATAATCCAGGAGACCGTGGCTCAGTAGGGGCTTCTTGTTTTCCGCGGAAGTTTTTCATAGGCCGCCCCGGTCCGGTCGTTTTTGGTCTGTTTTGGCTTTAATCCGGCTGTTTTTTTGGGGGTAGGCTTGGAAATTTTGGAAATTTTGGGAGTATCGGCTTTGAGCCGCGGTTCCCGCCGTATTCCTCCTTCAAAAAGTAAGCCCAGGGCTTCATCGGCGGTTTCCACAAAATCCACCGCCACCGAGGCTCGCAGGTCCTTATCCAGTTCCGCCCATTCATCCTGGTTATCCGCCGGGAGCAGTACCCGTTCCATGCCGTTCCGGCAAGCCGCAAGGAGTTTTTCCTTGAGCCCTCCAATGGGAAGGATCCTTCCGGTCAGGGTGAGCTCTCCGGTCATGGCAATGCCGGGTTTTGGGGGTATCCCGCAAAGGGTGGAAAGCAGGGAAGCCGCCAGGGTTATCCCTGCCGAAGGACCGTCTTTGGGGATGGCCCCCTCGGGGACATGGATGTGAAAATCGGTTTTCCCCACGTCGTCTACGGTAAATTTATACCGGTCCTGGGCGCTCCGCAGATAGGAAAGGGCTATCCGGGCGCTTTCCTTCATCACGTCCCCCAGGTTCCCGGTAATAAAAAGTTCTCCGGTTCCCTCAAATTTGATGGTTTCCACCGGCAGCATGGTCCCGCCGGTTTCGGTCCAGGCAAGGCCGTAGGAAACCCCTATCCGGGCTTCCTTAAAAACCACGTCGTTTTTATATTTCCGCCGGTCCAGGAGTTTTTCCAAGTCGCCGGGACGGATGATTTTTTTGAATGAACTCATGGGCCGTTCGGGGTTTTTTCCGTACTCCTTCTCCACCGCTTTCCGGGCAATACGCCGGACACAGCGGGCAATTTCCCGTTCCAGACCCCGGACCCCGGATTCCATGGTCCAATGCCGGATGATTTCAAGTATCGCCTCATCTTTAAAACTGATCGACGCCTGTCCCAGGCCGTTTTCTTCCAGCTCCTTGGGCACCAGAAATTGCTGGGCAATGGCGAGTTTTTCCCGTTCCCCATAACCGGGAATTTCAATAATTTCCATTCGATCCAGCAGAGGGTAGGGGATCTGATGGAGGGAATTGGCGGTGGTGATAAACAACACCTTGGAAAGATCGTAGGGAACTTCCAGATAATGATCCGTAAAGGTTCTGTTTTGTTCCGGGTCCAGGACCTCCAACAGGGCAGAAGCGGGATCCCCCCGGAAATCGCTGGAGAGTTTGTCGATCTCGTCCAGCAAAAACACCGGATTTATGGTCCCCGCCTTCCGCATGGACTGGAGGATTTTACCCGGCAGGGAGCCCACATAGGTTTTCCGGTGCCCCCGGATCTCCGCTTCGTCCCGTACCCCCCCCAGGGAGATCCGGACAAAAGATCTGCCCAATACCCGGGCCACGGATTTACCCAGACTGGTTTTTCCCGTCCCCGGGGGACCGACAAAACAGAGAATAGGACCCCGGATTTGGGGATTACCCGGGTTCCCCTCCCCGGAAGAAGCGGTCAGGCGGCGGACCGCGATATATTCCAGGATCCGTTCTTTGGCCTTGTGCATATCAAAGTGATCTTCATTGAGGATCTGTTCCGCCTCAGTAAGGTTTCCGGAATCAACGCTGGATTCTCCCCAGGGGAGATCCGATATCCATTCCAGGTAACCCCGGAGGACCCCCGCTTCCGGGGATAGGGGCTGGAGTTTACGGAGCCGTTTAATTTCCTTTTTGGCCTTAAGCAATACCTCTTCCGGCGGATTCCGATCTTCAATAGAACGTTCCAGCTCGGCAAATTCATCCTCCCCTTCATTTTTTCCCAGTTCTTTATTGATTTCTTTCAATTGTTCGTGGAGTATATATTCCCGCTGGTTTTTTTCCATGCGGCTTCTTACTTTCCCATTGATATTTTTCTGAATACCAAAGATCTCGTTTTCTAATTCCAGGGTTTCCAGGATCGCTTCCAGGCGTTCTGTTGTACCGGCGATACTTAAAAGTTTAATTTTCCCTTCCGCCTTTATGGCAACGGCATGGGCAACGAGATTTCCAAGCCGTTCGGGATTTTCGACTTTTTCCACCGCCGCAATGGTTTCGGTATTGATTCTTTTGGAGAGCTCCGCATATTGGACAAAAGATTTTTGAACCGTCCTGATCAAAGCGGTTAATTCAGGATCCGGCAGCTCCTCGGAGAACACGGACCTTATGGGGTCAAGCCGGACCATTTCATGGATATTAAATTTTTGTACCGAGATTATATTCGCCCGGTATTCCCCTTGCAGAACCACCCGGAAGGTATTATCCGGGAGTTTAAGATATTGTACCATCCTGACCACGGTACCGACCGGGTAAGTTTCCCCGGTATCAACGGATCCCTTGAGGCATACCGCAAAGAGCCGGTGATCCCGTTTTAGGGCTTCTTCCACCGCGGCGATCCCCGATTTATAGGTGATGAACACCGGGAGCATAGTATGGGGAAATAAAACCAATTCCCGCAGGGGGAGCAGGGGAAATTCTTCCGGCGGATTAAGATTTTTAAAAGCCGAAAGAAGCTTCATGCGCTTTTTTGAAGCGGATGAATTTCAGGCGGATCCGACTTTTCTACCACCTCCTGGGTGATCACTACCCGTTTACCCCCCTCCATAGAGGGAATCTCAAACATGATATCCGTCATAAGCCGCTCAACAATGGCCCGTAAGCCCCGGGCGCCGGTTTTTTGTTTGATCGCCGTATCGGCGATGGCGTTGATGGCCCCTTCGGTAAATTCCAGCTTTACATCGTCTATGGCCAGGGACGCCTGGTATTGTTTTACGATGGCGTTTCGGGGTTCGGTGATGATTCGCCGGAGGTCTTCTTTTTTTAGCTCCTCCAGGCTCACCGTAATGGGAAGCCGGCCTATAAATTCGGGGATCATCCCAAAATGGATAAGATCGTCGGGATGGAGGGAATCATAAAGTTCCTTCAGGTTCCGTTCAGATTTTATCTTGGCATCCGTCCCGAATCCCATGGGATGCTGGACTACCCGTTGTTCGATAAATTTATCCAGCCCCACAAAGGCCCCGCCGCATATAAAGAGGATATCCGTGGTATCGATCCGGATCATCTCCTGGTTCGGGTGTTTACGCCCTCCCTGGGGGGGGACCGATGCGATGGTCCCCTCTATGATCTTAAGGAGGGCCTGCTGAACCCCCTCCCCGGAAACATCCCGGGTTATGGAAACGTTTTCTCCCTTCCGGGCTATCTTATCAATTTCATCGATATATACGATGCCCCGTTCCGCGGCGGCGATATTACCCCCGGCATTTTGGATAAGTTTGAGGAGGATGTTCTCTACGTCCTCACCCACATATCCCGCTTCGGTCAGGGTGGTGGCGTCCACAATGGCAAAGGGCACCTTGAGCTTCTTTGCCAGGGTTTTTGCCAGCAGGGTTTTTCCCGTGCCGGTGGGGCCGATAAGGAGGACATTGGATTTTTCTATTTCCACATCATCGGGTTCTTTGGCGGGGTTTGCGATCCGTTTATAGTGGTTATACACCGCCACTGAAAGGGCTTTTTTGGCGTTATCCTGGCCTATGATAAAAAGATCCAGGTAGTTTTTTATTTCCTTTGGGGTAGGAATATCACCGGTAAACTGGGTGGAAAGATCATGATCCTCTTCGGAGAGGATCTTCCGGCATACCTCGACACATTCATCACAGATAAACACATCATTAGGTCCGGCAATAAGACGCCTGGCCATATCGGCGCTTTTCCCGCAAAAAGAGCAGGACCGCTCATACCCACCGGAACCATTACGAAGTCGTGCCATATTTTTCCCTCGTTAATACCCGATCTGCCACACCGTAAGCCACCGCATCCGCCGAGGCCATATAAAAGTCTCTTTCCATATCTACGGCAATTTGGGTTATTTCTTTACCCGTATGTTTCGCGAAATATTCAATTGTAAGCTTCTTGAGCCTTAAAATTTCCTGGGCCTGGATGCCGATATCCTTTGCCTGACCCTGGGCTCCTCCCCAGGGCTGGTGAATGAGTACCCGGGATGAGGGCAGGACCAGCCGTTTTCCCGCCGCCCCCGCGGTCAGAATTAAAGCCCCCATACTGGCCGCCTGTCCCAGGCATATGGTTTGCACATCGGACTTTACGTATTGCATGGTATCGTATATCGCCAGGCCGGCCGTAACGGAGCCCCCGGGGGAATTAATATAGAGGTTGATATCCTTTTCCGTATCCTGTCCATCCAGAAAAAGGAGCTGGGCCACCACCAGATCCGCGGTAATATCGTTGATTTCTCCGTCCAAAAAAACAATCCTGTCCTTGAGAAGCCGGGAATAAATATCGTAGGACCGTTCCCCCATTCCGGTTTGTTCAACCACTATCGGAACAAGGTTATTCATATTTTCTTTCATAATACCCATATTAACCATTATTACCCACCAGGTCCAGATAATGCTCCATGGGGCCGGGAGTAAATTTGTTTTCCGCAAAGAGGCGATCATAGAGCTTCCGCTCTTTTATATCTTCTTTTAAATACTCCAGCATGTTTTCTTTGGCATAATACTGTTTTATCTCTTCCATCGGAGCATCTGTTTCCCCGGCCATAGTTTCATATTCCTTTTCCAATTCTTCATCGGAAACCGTAAAACCCAGATCCTCTGTCAGGGTTTCCACAATAAGCCTGCTATGGATGGCCTTTATGACATCGGTCCGCCATCCTTCCCGGATGGTTTCGGCTTCCTGACCGGAACGGGTTATTGTTTTTTCCAGTTCCGCCGGGGGCACATTAAAACGGCGGGCTAAATTCCGCCATCGGGAATCAAGTTCAAGACGGATCATGGATTCGGGCAGATCCACAGGGGTGGTTTCCATGATTTTTTCCAGGAGTTTATTTATTTTAATTTCCCGAAGGCTTTTTTCCAGATTCCGGGTCAACCGCTCCCTGACATTGGTTTTAAGGTCCTCCAGGGTTGTAAATTTTTCATCCACGTCCTGGGCAAGATCGTCATCCAGATCGGGAAGTTTTTTCTCTTTTAGGGCCGTAAGGGTTACCCGGATTTTTTTGTGTTTTCCCGCCAATTCCTCATTTTCAAAATCATCGGGATAGGTTTTTTCGATATCCCTGGTTTCGTCCTTTTTCATCCCGATAATCTCATCGTCAAACTTAAAAAAGTTATATCCCGAACCCAGGGTAAAAACAAAGTCTTCCCGGGCCGTTCCCGGCAGGGGTTCCCCGGTATCGGAAAGTTCCGAATAATTAACCGTAACCACATCGTCCTTTACCGCCGGGGCATCGTCATCTTTATCTAAAACAATGGCATTCCGTTCCCGGATGACATCTAATTCCCGGCTAAGATCCTCCTCGGTGAGGCGGACCTGGGGAATTTCAAGCTCCAGACCCTTCCAGGTTCCCAAGGTTATTTTAGGAAAAATATCATAGATTACGGAAAAAACCAAATCGGCCTCCAAATTCAGGGAAGGTTCATCCTGTAATTGGGGGTTGGAGTAAGGGAGGGGCCGGTTTTCCTGGGGAAAATCCTCGTCCTCAAAAACAGCAACAATGGATTTTTCTATGATCTTGCCCAGGGCATCCCCTTTCAGGGCATCCCCTAATTTCCGCTCCAATACCTCCCTGGGGGTTTTTCCCGGACGAAAACCCGGTATATGCAGGGATTTACAGTAATCGGATACCAGCTCATCGTATTGGGAACGGGTATCTTCCTTATCAACGGTGACCGTTAGTTTAATACTGGAATGTTCCAGGGGGGTTATTTCTTTAGTTATGGCCACAATTTTCCTCTTGATCTTTAAAATATACTAACATTTGGGAAATAATCCCTTTTGATCCGGTCCAAAACTCAGGCGGTTTTGGAATCCGGCTTGGAAAAAGCGGTTAGGCCCCAAATTAAGCCAGTCCGCTTGAATCTAAGAACCTTTGGGGATGACCGGGAAATTGGCTGCTTCCTGGCAGGGACTTGGCCTCCACCAGATCGCGTCCTGTTCGCTTGCTCCGGCCCGCGGGTCAGCCCTGGCGGCGC